>JBDTBS010000001.1:0-4218 GCA_039924035.1 Aquihabitans sp.
GAGGCAGTGGTGGACGCCGCTTCCGAACGACACGTGCTCTCGGGCATCCGCCCGGCCGAGGTCGAGCTGGTCGGCGTCGGAGCCGAACTTCCGAGGATCGCGGTTGGCGGCCCCCAGGCAGGTCATCACGAAGTCGCCGGCTTCGATGGTGTGCTCGCCGAACTCGAAGGTCTCCAGGGCTATGCGACGGGAGAACTGGACCGGGCTGTCGAAGCGGAGCAGTTCCTCGATGGCATTGGTGGTGAGGTCGGGCTCGGTTGCCAGTCGGTCGAGCTGATCGCGGTGGTTCAGCAGGGCGTTGACCCCGTTGCTGATCAGGTTCACCGTGGTTTCGTGGCCGGCCAGGTAGAGCAGGACAACGTTCTCCACGAGCTCGCCGTCGGAAAGCACGTCACCGCCGTCTTCGGCCCGGATGAGAGCGGCCAGGAGGTCGTCGTCCTGGTCGAGTCGGCCCCGCTTCCAAGCAATGGCGTCGGTGACCACCTGCTGCATGTGGTCGATGGCTTCGAAGATCTCCGCTGTGTGCTGCATGGCCAGGATGGGGTCGAGCACCTGGGTGACGGTGTGGGACCAGGTCCGCAACTGGTCCCGGTCGCCATCGGGCATGCCGAGCATCTCGGAGATCACCGTGAAGGGGAGGGGGAATGCCAGCTCGCTGACCAGGTCGACCGGACCCTCCCGGGTGGCCAGGTCGTCGAGGATCTCATCGACCATTTCACCGGCCCGCGCCCGGATGTGCTCCACGGCACGAGGGGTGAAGGCCTTCGACACGAGTCGTCGGATGCGGGTGTGGTCGGGCGGATCGATGTTGAGGATGGCCTGGCTCTTGCGAACCTCGCGTCCTTCGACCATCTCGGCCAAGCGTTGGCGGCGAGATTCACCGCTGGCATTGTCCTCTTCGACGCTCATGCCTGGTCGGCGCAAGATGGCGTGCACGTCGGCCCATCGGCTCACCAGCCAGGGGCCGAAGGCACTCTTGTGGACCGGGTCGTTCTCTCGAAGGCCGGCGTACTGCTGATAAGGGTCGTCGTAGTACCCGGGTTCGAACGGGTTTAGACCCAGAACGGAGTCGGGAACATCGGTGCTCATGGTGCTGACGCTACTGCCCGACGAGGATCTTGCACGGTCCATGCAAGAAGTCTCCGGCAGTCAGTTGTCCGGTCTGGAGGATCGTCTGGCACAATGGACTGTCTATCTCGGTCGCCGGACCACTCGAACTGGAGTCAGATGTCGTTCAAGGTCAACGATCGTGTTGTGTACCCCCACCATGGGGCCGCGATCATCAAGAAGAAGATCAAGATGGAAGTAGCCGGGGAGACCCGCGAGTACTTCGTCTTGGACATGGTCCACGGCGACCTCGTGGTGAGGGTTCCCGTCGACATGGTCGAAGAGGTGGGCATGCGCCCGCCGATCTCGAAGTCCGATGTGGAAGACCTGTTCTCGCTCATCGGCAAGCGCGATGTGCGTGAACCGGCGAACTGGAGCCGGCGCTTCAAGAACCACCAAGAGAAGATGAAGTCGGGCGACGTCTACCAGGTGGCCGAAGTGGTTCGGAACCTGGCGTTGCGTGAGAAGGGCAAGGGCCTCTCCACTGCGGAGAAGTCCATGCTGGAGCGGGCCCGGGGGATCCTGGTGTCGGAGTTGAGCTTCGCGCTCAACGTCACTGAGGAAGCCGCTCTCGTCAAGCTCGAAAAGGGTCTCGAGTAGACCCCCGGCCGGGCGCATCGTTGCCCTCGCCACACCAGCACCGAACTTGAACGAAACGGCGTAGATACTGGTCGCACAGCGACCAGTATCTACGCCGTTTCGTGGGTTTTGGGGGCCTGGCGGGCTGCTGCTGCCGCCGGTGGGGCGGGCCAGATAGTCAGTCGGTTACGCCGACCTGGCGGTCTTGGCGGCGCGACAGGCGGCCGAGCTCTTCGGCGTGGGCCATGGCATTGGCCACGTGCTCGGTCAGAGCCGCCCGGTTGGCGGCGATGAGCTCTTCCAGCTGCTCGCGTCGGGTAGCCAGTTCGAGGTCGCTGAGAGCAGTGTCGTCGTCGTGCTCTTCGGGCTTGTGAAACGAGCGCACGTTGGCAATGGCCGCGGTGGCCTTGGCCCAGTGCGACTTGAACATGCCGTGGTCGAACGAGCCGTCGCGAACCCTGGCCGCGGTCTTGACCCGTGCCGGAGGGGCCTTGATGTCCTTCACCAGACCGACGTAGCTGAGGCCCTTGAGGATGTAGTAAGTGGCGTCGACCTCCCACCAGAAGAAGCCCTGGCGGCACGATGCTTGGTAGTAGTGGTGATTGTTGTGCCAGCCCTCACCCATGGTGAGAATGGCGATGAGCGCAGAGTTTCGGCTGGTGTCAGTGGTGGCATAGCGGCGTCGCCCCATCACGTGGGCCAGCGAGTTCACCAGGAACGTGGAGTGCCACAGAAGCACGGTGGAGCCGAAGAAGCCGAAGACCAGGCCGCTCCAACCGCCGACGAGGTAGGACACGACGCCCAGTACCCAGGGGGCGAAGTAGTCGTGGCGAGTGAGCCAGCGCAGTTCGGGGAACTTGGCGAAGTCTCGGATGGTGTCGGGATCGAATTCGTTGTTCTTGTCGCAGAGGATCCAGCCCACGTGGCTCCACCAGAAGCCCTTCTGCGGGGAGTGCAGATCCAGTTCGGTATCGCTGTAGCGATGGTGGTTGCGGTGATGGCCGGCCCACCAAAGAGCGCCCTTCTGGACAGCGGTGCCGCCCCCGAAGGCCATGACGAACTGCATACCCCGACCCAGCTTGTAGCTGCGGTGCGCGAAGTAGCGGTGGTAGCCGGCGGTGATGAAGAACATGCGGCCCCAGTAGAGGACGACGAAGAGAATCGCAGCCGTCTTGGTGATGCCGGTTACGAAGGTCAGCAGCACCAGAGCGTGGACCAGGAAGAAGGGAATGGACGATTTCCAGTTCACCCGTTCTTCGGGTGCCCGATCGATCCCGTGGACGCTCAACGTGCCTCGCTTCAACTGCAGTTCGGTGGATGGTCGTGACAGCCTACCTACCAGTAGGTAGGGAGCAAAGCCACCCGCCCTCAGCCCAGCGACCGTGCAGGTCAGCCCTCCTCTTCGGCAGCCTTACGGATGCCATCGGCTTCGGCCCCCAACGTGGTGTCGTCGCCGTGGCCGGTGTGGACCACGGTGTCGGCCGGTAGTGGTAGGAGTCGGTCGACGATGCTGCGCAGGATCACCGATCGGTCCGAGAACGAGCGACCGGTGGCCCCGGGTCCACCGTTGAACAGGGTGTCGCCCGAGAAGAGAACCCCCTGATCGGCCAGGTACAAACAGCAGCCGCCAGGACTGTGACCCGGGGTGTGCAGCACGGTGAGGTCGGCGCCGCCCACGGTGAGGACCTGGCCATCGGTCAGGTCGCCGTCGACGGGACGGCCCGGGTGAATGGCATCCCACAACATGGTGTCGTCGGGGTGCATCAGGATGGGGGCGCTGACCGCGTCGGCCAGGGCTACTGCGGCGTTGATGTGGTCGTTGTGACCGTGGGTGGCGACCACCGCCACCACCTTGCGACCGTCGACAGCGGCGACGATGGGCTCGTGGTCGTGGGCGGCATCGATGATCACCACCTCCTGGTCGTTGCCGGCCAGCCAGATGTTGTTGTCGACCGCATGGTCTTCGCCATCGATGGAGAAGGTGCCGCTGGTGACCACCCGCTCCACGTTGATGCTGCTCACGATGTCGTCTCCTTGTTGTTCTTGTTGTCGATGATCACCACGGAACGGAGGACCTCGCCTCGCTCCATGCGGTGGAACGCCTCTTCGACCTGGTCGAGGGCGATCGTCTCGGACACGAACCGGTCGAGGTCGAGACGTCCTTGCAGATACAGGTCGATGAGCATGGGAAAGTCGCGGCTGGGTAGGCAATCGCCATACCACGAAGGCTTCAGCTGGCCGCCTCGGCCGAAGAAGTCGATCATCGGGATGTCGATGCGCATCTCAGGGTTGGGCACACCGACCTGCACCAGGGTTCCAGCCAGATCCCGAGCTTCGAAGGCCTGCTCGAAGACCTTGGGGTTGCCGACTGCTTCGATGCACACGTCGGCGCCGTTGCCGTCGGTGAGGCCCCTGATGGCTTCCACCGGATCGACCTCGGAGGCCAGCACGGTGTGGGTGGCCCCGCACCCCACCGCCAACTCCAGCTTGCGGGGATCGAGGTCGACCGCGATCACCTTTGCCGCTCCGGCC
>JBDTBS010000002.1:0-7833 GCA_039924035.1 Aquihabitans sp.
GGATCCGGTCGGCTCGGACCTCGAGGATCTTGGCGTTCATGTGATTGGTATCGGTGATGAACCCGGCTTGGCTACCGGTGAACGAATCGGCCGGTACCCCGAGATCGTGGAGGGCCATGCACAGCAGGGCCGTCGACTTTCGTTCGCCGGCGGTGATGAGCATGTCCATCTCGCGGCCGGGACGAGTCTTCGAGACCTGGTTGGCCAGGTGGAGCAGCTCGTCGGTCTCCTTGCCCATGGCCGAGACCACGGCCACCACCTGATCGCCCCGCTTGCGGGTCCGCAGGATGTGGTCGGCAACTTCGCGGATCCGCTCCGGATTCGCGACTGACGTACCACCGAACTTCTGAACGATCACTCCCACAACGAGCCAAGGTACCGGCTCCCTCTTCTGACACCCAACCGAGCCGGCCCGTCTGGGCGCAAGAACGGCGCCCCCGAGACTCGGGGAACCGACGCCTAAAGCCGCCTGATGGGATCCTGCGGGATCTCCGGGCCGTCGATCCACACGCCCCACGACTGCAACTGTGCGATACCGGTGGGGATATCGCCACCGGCCAGCGTGCACAGGGCCTTGAGGTCGTCGTGGCGCAGCGACAGCACCCTGCCGTTGAAATCGCCACGGGCCTCGATGATCGACTGGACGAAACGTCGGATCGGAGCGGCCGGGTCGATCCGGCTGAGCGCCTCCAGATCGAGCACGATCTTGTGCCGTTCGACCGGAACCGCCGGGGTCTCACCGAGCAGCACACCCAATGGAACCTTGTAGAAGTCGGCCAGGGCCTTCAGCCTCGGTAGAGACAAGGTGCGAAAGCCCCGTTCGTAGGCCCCGATCGCCGATGCGCTCCACGCCCCCTCAGAACGTTGCTCGACTTCGGCCAGCGACAGACCTTGGGCCTGGCGGATGGCTCGCAACCGCCGGCCGACGGTCTGGATGAACTCGTCATCGTCGCTTCCGGAAGCGTCGGCCCCGGAGGTCTCGTTGTCGGTTCCATCAGTCATGGTCACATTCTGGCCCTCCCGTCGACGTCTACCGACACTTCCGGCTTCTTCCAGCGCCATCCGGGCTACCACCGAGGTCATCTGGACTCGAACCATTCGGTAGGGTCCCGACTCCATGGGCACCAATAAGCGTGAACGCAAAAAGGCCAACCGGGCCGCCAAGCTCGAAGCCGAACGAGCCGCCGAGGCCCGCCAGCGCCGGTTCAAGCTGATCCGCAACGCGATCATCCTGACCGTGGTCATCGTGATCACGCTCGTGCTGCTCACCAGCTGCTCGAGCGACGACGACACCAAAAGCGTCTCTGCCGGGGCCACCACCGTCGACCAGACCGACGGGTCCGAAACCCCTGAGACGACCGAAGCCGTCGACCACACGACCGCTGAGACCGCTCCGGTACCCGCACCCGAATATGGCTCGAGCTCGTGCCCCAAGTTCGATCAGGTCGTCGACGACCGCATCGACCCACCGGCGCCGACTTTGGCCTTCGACGATGCCTTCCAGCTCTGCATCGAGCCGGACCGCGCCTACCAGGCCACCATCGAGACGACCGAGGGCACGGTGGTGGTCGACCTCGACACCGAGCTCACCCCGCTCACAACCAACAACTTCGTGTCCCTGGCCCGCTACGGGTACTACGACGGCACCCAGTTCTTTCGCACCGAAGCCAAGTCCGGGATCATCCAGGGCGGCTCCCCGCACACCCAGTCGAACGTCGATCCCGGCCCCGGTTACACCATCCCCGACGAAGGCCTCCCCTTCACCGAAGACGACTACGGCCCCGGCACCCTGGCCATGGCCCGCACCGCGGCACCCGACAGCGCCAGTGCCCAGTTCTTCTTTCTGGCCAACGAAGGGGCCCGCTACCTGGGTGATCCCAGCCAGCCCGGCGCCGGTACCTACCAGGTGTTCGGCAAGGTCACCGAGGGCCTCGAAGTGCTCGAAGCCATTGCCGCTCTCGATGACGGCTCAGGGGTACCTTCACAGTCGACCTCGATCATTTCGGTGACCATCACCGAGGTCTGACCTCGACAGCGAGGCTCAGGTGGGCAGGGCCGACATGTCGGCCGGTTCGCCGCCCCGGAACACCACGACCTGACCCGCACCCTCGGCCCGCCAGGAACCATCGGTGTCACGGATGAGCGCGGTCCGTTCGTCGATGCCCGCCACCACCTGGCCGGCGGGCGTCATCTTGCGGGTCCGATGGGCTGCTTCCTCGGACCAGTGATCGTGGGCCGGCACCACCGTCACCCCGTCGATCAGACCAAGACCGAGGGTGAAGGCCCCACCACGGGGGTCGACCATCGGGTCGCAGAACACCATGGCCCCGGCCGAAGATCCGGCCAACGTGCCACCGTCTCGCCACGCTGCCACCAGAGCATCCCAAACCGGGGAGTCCTTGAGCACCGAACGGGCGTGCATCGGTGAGCCACCGACCAGGTAGGTGAACTGGGAGGCCGCCACCGTGACCGCGTAATCCTCGTTCATCGCATCGGGGCGGGCCAGCACATCGAGGCCCCGAACCGTGGCCCCCATCTGGGCGAACCAGCTCACCGCCTTCTCCACCAACCGATCCGGATGCTCATAGGCAGCACCGGTGGGAAGCACCAGAACCTCGGAGGCTCCACTGGCCTCCCACAAGCCCACGTCGAACGTGCATCCCTCGCTGAACTCACCGCCACCAACCAACGCCAACGTTCCAGACATGCCCGCACACTACCGACCGCAGAACGACCGGCCTCGCTTGCGGAGCTACCCGCTCGGTTGTGCACAACCAGGTACCCGCCGGTAGCTTGGCCCGCCATGACGATCAACTCAGTGGGCATTCTCGGTTCAGGGATCATGGGGTCGGGCATCGCCGAGGTGGCTGCCAAGAGCGGTCACACCGTGATCCTGCGCTCCCGCAAGCAAGAGTCGGCTGACGCCATGGTGGCGTCGCTGGAGAAGTCCCTCACCAAGCAGGTCGACCGGGGCAAGCTCGACGAAGCCACCAAGACCGAGATCCTGGGCCGGGTGTCGGCCACCTCCAACCTCTCCGACCTGGCCGACTGCGATCTGGTCATCGAATCAGTGGTCGAAGACCTGTCGGTGAAGCTCGACCTGTTCCGCGAGCTCGACGGCGTGATCAAGGCCGGCGCCATCCTGGCCACCAACACCTCCACGCTGCCCGTGGTCGACATGGCCGTGGCCACCGAGCGGGCCGACAAGGTTGTCGGCGTCCACTTCTTCAACCCGGCTCCCATGATGTCGCTGGTGGAGATCGTGCGTCCGCTCACCGCTTCCGACGAGACCGTCGCCGCCGTCACAGCCTTCGCCGCCAAGTGCGGCAAGGACCCCGTGGAGGTCAAGGACCGGGCCGGCTTCATCGTCAATGCCCTGCTGTTCCCGTACCTCAACAATGCCGTGCGCATGCTGGAGAACGGCACCGCCAGCCGCGAAGACATCGACACCGCCATGAAGGGCGGCTGCAACTTCCCGATGGGCCCGCTGGCCCTGATCGACCTCGTGGGCCTCGACACCTCGCTGTCGATCCTCGATGCCCTCTACGCCGAGTTCGCCGACCCCAACTACGCGGCTGTGCCTGCCCTGCGCCGCATGGTGGCCGCCGGTCACCTGGGCCGGAAGTCCGGCTTGGGCTTCTACGACTACTCCAAGAAGTAGCAACCACATCCGATCGGTCACGCACCGGCCGGCAGCATGACGACACCGTGCCCCGGCGATTCGCCGGGGCACGGTCGCGTCCGAGCGCGATGCTGTCGGGGTGAGCGGAACTCGTGAACAACGGCGGCCGGGAGGCCCGGTGGAACCACCGCCCACCCGTTGGGTGCTGCCCGACCCCACCACTGCGGATGAGGCTGGTGTGGTCGGTGTCGGAGCCGACCTGGAACCGGGCACGATCCTGGCCGCCTACCGAGCCGGCATGTTTCCCATGCCGTTGCGACGCCGAGCCCTCGGCTGGTGGTCACCGGACCCACGGGGGATCGTGCCCTTGGATGGGCTTCGGGTCAGCCGATCGCTCCGCCGGTCCTGCCGCCGCTACGAGGTCACCCAGGACACCGCGTTCGACGCGGTCATCACCGCCTGCGCCGACCCAGCCCGCCCCCATGGCTGGATCGATGCTTCGGTGGAGGCGGCCTACCGTCGGCTGCACGAACTCGGGTGGGCTCACAGCGTGGAGGTCTGGTCCGAGGACGGCGAGCTGGTGGGTGGCCTCTACGGGTTGGCCATCGGTGGCCTGTTCGCCGGCGAGTCGATGTTCCACACCCAGGTCGATGCCTCGAAGGTGGCCCTGGTCCACCTGGTCGACACGCTGCGCGAAGGCGGGGCTTCCCTGCTCGACGTGCAGTGGACGACCGACCACCTGGTCACGCTCGGGGCCATCGACGTCCCCCGCCACCGCTATCTGGACCTCCTGGCCGAGGCCATGACCCGCCCCCTCCCCGCCGCCTTCCAGTCCTGACCGACCGCCACCCACCCACCCACCCACCCAGGCTTGCCGTCAGTTCTTGAGGACAGAGTGGCCATCCAGTAGCCACTTTCTGTTCAAGAACGGTCGGCGGGTAGCACCTGCATGCGGGAGGCTGTCCCGGTCATCGCCCAAGATGTAGATGTGAACGAACCCACCTCGCGAGACCGTCCGTCTGTTCTCTCGGACGCGCCGGGTGTGATCAGCCACTTCCGTGGCCCCTACGCCGACGGACCTCCGCCCGAAGCCCTCGAGGTCCACGCCCCGTCACTCGACCAGTTCGGGACCACCGAACTGAAGCGGATGGTGGTGACCGGCTTCGTGATGTTCTCGGCGGTGCTGCGGTCGCTGGCCCGATGGGTGTTCCGTCGTCGGGGCCAGTCGGTGGCCACTGCCGCCTCAGAAGGGGTGGTCGACGGGTTCGAGCAGCTCGGACCGACCTTCGTGAAGCTCGGCCAGCTCATCGCGTCATCACCGGGACTGTTCCCCACCCCCTTGGCCGAAGCATGCCTGCGCACCCTCCACGAGGTACCGCCGTTCCCACCGGCCACCGTGCGGCGCATGATCGCCGAAGAACTCGGTCGCCCGGCCGGTCAGGTCTTCAAGCAGTTCGACGACCAGCCCCTCTCCGCGGCCTCCATCGCCCAGGTCCACGCTGTGGTGCTACCCAACGGTCGCGACGCGGTCATCAAGGTCCAACGACCCGACATCGCCAACCGGATGAACACCGACCTACGCATCCAGTACTACCTGGCTCGCAAGGTGCTCAACCGGTTCGAAGCTGCTCGGCGGGCCAACGTGACAGCCATCATCGAAGACCTCCACGAGGTCACCAACCAAGAGCTCAACGCCGCGCTCGAGGCCCACCGCCAGACCACCTTCCGCAACCAGATCGGGGCCTTCGGCGACAACGACCACATCACCGCCCCCGAGGTCTACTGGGACTATTGCGGGCCCCACCTGATCTGCATGGAACGCATGACCGGCGTCCCCATGGACCACTTCGACGTACTCGCCGAACGGGGAGTCGACGGCGAACTGATGCTCCGACGGGGCATCAAGGTCTGGCTGGAAGCGGCCCTGGTCCACGGTCCGTTCCACGGCGACGTCCATGCCGGCAACCTGTGGATGCTCGACGACGGACGGGCGGCCTTCCTCGACTTCGGGATCATGGGCGAGCTACCCGACCTGTGGAAGACGACGTTGGGGGAGATCCTCTATTCGTCGATGATCGATCAGGACTACCGACGGGTGGTGCGGGCCTACCAGCGGGTGGGCGTCATGCCCGCCGACGTGGATCCCGACGTGGCCGGTCCGGCCATCGCCATGGTCATGGAACCGATGCTCACCCAATCATTGGCTCACGTGAGCCTGGGCGAGCAGCTCAAGGTCAACTTGGAGCTGGCCGAGCAATACGGGGCCACCGTTCCCAAGGAACTGGTGCTCACCGCCAAACAACTCCTGTACTTCGAGCGCTACTCCAAGACCCTGGCCCCCGACTACGTGATGGCCCGAGACCTCTACCTGCTGAAGAACGTGTTCCCTGAAGCCGTGGCCGAGGCCGCCGAAGCCCAAGGCATCACCCTTCCCGACTGAGTCAGTGTGACAGGAGGCCCCTTCACGGCGGAGAATGGGGTATGACCGACCAGCGCACGCCGGACCGCCCGTGGATGATGCGGACCTACTCGGGTCACTCCACCGCCAAGGCCTCCAACGAGCTGTACCGGACCAACCTGGCCAAGGGCCAGACCGGCCTGTCGATTGCCTTCGATCTGCCCACGCAGACGGGATACGACAGCGACGATGCCATGGCCCGCGGCGAGGTGGGCAAGGTCGGGGTTCCTGTCAGCCACCTCGGCCACATGGAGACGCTGCTCGACGGCATCCCGGTGGGCGAGATGAACACCTCGATGACCATCAACGCGGTGGCGGCGTGGATGCTGGGCCTCTACACGGCCAACGCCGAACGGCAAGGGGTGAAGAGCCAGCAACTGCGGGGCACCACCCAGAACGACATCGTCAAGGAATACCTGAGCCGGGGTACCTACATCTACCCGCCGCTCCCGTCACGTCGACTGATCGTCGACATGTTCGCGTTCTGCCAGGAGTGGATCCCCTACTGGAACCCGATGAACGTCTGCAGCTACCACCTGCAGGAGGCGGGGGCCACCCCCGTCCAAGAGATCGCCTACTCGCTGGCCACGGCCATCGACGTGCTCGACGCCGTCCAGGAATCCGGTCAGGTGCCCCAGGATCGCATGGTCAACGTGGTTGCCTCCATCAGCTTCTTCGTGAACGCTGGCATCCGCTTCGTGGAAGAGACCTGCAAGATGCGGGCCTTCACCCAGATGTGGGACCGCATCACCGAAGAGCGCTACGGCATCACCGACCCGAAGGCCCGCCGCTTCCGCTACGGAGTACAGGTCAACAGCCTCGGGCTCACCGAAGCCCAGCCCGAGAACAACGTGCAGCGCATCGTGCTCGAAGCGCTGGGAGTGACCCTGTCGAAGGATGCCCGGGCCCGCTCGCTGCAACTACCGGCATGGAACGAAGCGCTCGGTCTGCCCAGGCCGTGGGACCAGCAGTGGGCGCTACGAATCCAACAGGTTCTGGCCTTCGAGACCGATCTGCTCGAGTACGAAGACATCTTCGCTGGCTCCCATGTCATCGAAGCCAAGACCAAGGAACTGGTCGACGGTGCCCAGGCCGAGCTCGACGAGGTGATGGAACTCGGTGGGGCCTTCGAGGCCATCGACGAGCTCAAGGGCCGGCTCGTGCGCAGCCATGCCGAACGGATGCGACGGATCGAGTCGGGTGATCTCACCATCGTGGGTGTCAACAAGTTCACGGAGACCGCGGCTTCGCCTCTCGACGGCGACGACAACATCATGCGGGTCGATCCGGGCGTGGCCGCCACTGCTGTCGCAGAGCTAGACGAATGGCGTTCCCAGCGAGACAATGATGCTGTGAAGCGCAGCCTCGATGAGCTCCGCCGGGTCGCCCGGTCCACCGACAACATCATGCCGGCCTCCATCGACCTGGCCCATGCCGGCGGTACGACCGGCGAATGGGCTGCAGTCCTGCGCGAAGAGTTTGGCGAATACCGCGCCCCCACCGGCGTGGCTGCCGCCGCCGGGGCCGGCGGCGGATCCGACGGCCTGCGGGCTGTGGCCGAGCGCCTCAAGAGCCGCCCTGGTGGCCCGCCCCGGTTCCTAGTAGCCAAACCTGGCCTCGACGGGCACTCCAACGGTGCCGAACAGATCGCTGTCGCCGCCCGCGATGCCGGCTTCGAAGTCATCTACCAGGGCATCCGCCTCACTCCCGAACAGATCGTTGCGGTGGCCCGAGACGAAGACGTCGACGTGGT
>JBDTBS010000003.1:0-5599 GCA_039924035.1 Aquihabitans sp.
GGGTGGTGCCGGCCCACACACCACGGAGGGCGAGCCCGGCGGCAGCGGCCAGCACGAGGACCCGCAGGATGCGGCTGACCGGCCAGCGGGCCACGCTGCGCAGACCGCGCTGCCACACCGGGAACCGGGGTTGGCGGACCAGGGCGGGGATCCACGGGCGGGACCGGGGACGTTCCTGAGCCAGTTGGCGACGCAGGACCAGCACGGTGCGCAGGTCCTGCATGGTCACCGCGAACTTGAGTTGACCGACCAGGGCAGTGCGCCGTTCGGCCGCTTCGAGCGATGTTCCCGACACCCCCCAGAGACCGACGACCACCAGGACGACAGCGAGCACGATGCCGAGCAGGGCCACCGGCTCGGCGTGCAGCGGCCAAAGCGGGAGACGCCCGACGAACGAGGTCGGAGATGTGGGAGCGCGCCCGGCCAGATCGGCTCCGGCCCAGATCACCAGGGCTCCGCCGAGCACGGTGGCCAACCATGGCCGCAGCTTCGTGCCCGAGGCCACCAGCGCGGCCCCGAACCCGAGGCCCACCACCGTCACTCCGAAGAGGGCCCCGAAGATCATCCACTCGGCGCCGTTGCCGGGCAGCCGACGCAGGGCCAGTTGACCAACGGCGGCACCGACGCCAGCCCCGACGAAGGTCAGGAACCGGATCTGGCGGAGCGCTGGTCCGCGCAAGGCAACGCCCCGGTCGACCGGCGACAGGAGCACGTGACGGACGTCTGGTTGTTCCAGCGCCAGCGGGCCTCCCCGGCTGCCGGCCCGGAGCCCCATGAACATGGCCAAGGCGACGATGAGACCAAGAGCAGCAGGGCCATGGACGCGAATGTCGGCCACCGTCGACGGTGACACCTGCTCGTCGCCGAGGATCGACGAAACGAACACGGTGGCCACGACGGCCACCAACCCGGTGATGTACACCTGGTAGAGCGCATCGACCCAGTGGATGGAAGCGACGCGTTGGCGACGGCGGGCCCGGCGGAGATCGCCGACGACTTGAGCCGACTCGGCACGGGACAACAACACGACGGTCGACGCTACCGCCGAAGCATGCCCCGCAGACAACGCGGCCCCGCTGGCCCGCCCCTCACCGGGGTGCGGTCAGGCCCAGGACACCTTGGTGGCCTCCACCTGAAACCTGTTGACGGCAATGACCACGAAAACGATGGCGAACGCCAGCAGCACGGCAATGGGCAGGGCCACGTCGGCCAGCCCACCGGGGGCCATGGTCACCGACCGGAAGCCCCGCATGGCCCAGTAGGTGGGCATGGCCGGGGCCACCGCTTGGGCCCAGCCGGGTAGCAACTCCACCGGGGCAACGGCCCCACCGAGGCCGCCCAGGAGCATGGCCCCAGCGTTGGTGATGGCATTCAGCTGGATCACCGAACGGCACACCGACAACAGCATGAATCCGAGGGCCACTTGCATGATCCCGAGGGCTACGGCCACCAGTAGGTAGGCGATCAGCGAACCCCGCAGGTGCATGTCCAGCAGGAGGGCACCGCCACCGAGGAGGACGGCCAGTTGGATGGCAACCGAGAGCAACGGCACCAAAGACTTGCCCAGGATGAGCTCTGTGCTCGACAGCGATGAGCTGCGCAACCGCTCCCAAGTGCCCCAGCCGTGTTCACGGAACACCCCGAACCCGATGTTGCCGACCAGAAAACCGCTGAACAGCACGGTGGCCCCGGGCACGATGAACTCCGAGCCGTTGAAGGTCCCGTCGCCGTCGGTCACCGTCAACGCCACCCCCATGGCTTGGCGGTTGAAGGCCATGAACAGCAGCGGCATGACGGTGAAGATGATCAGGAAGGCGGGATCGCTGCGCAGGATGCGCAGGTCGTGTTCGGCCACGGCCCGGATCCGGTTGAGCGAGCCTCGCCATCTGGTCAGTGGTTCCATGGCCCCGTCATCAGTTGTGGGGACGGCCTCGGTCTCGGTCTCGGTGGAGACGGTTGCCCTCACTGGTCCACCTCCACATCGAGCAGGTTGATGAGCGCGGGATCGGTGTCGGCGCTCGGTGCTTCGTCGGCGACGGCCACGTCGTCGGGTCGGTAGGCCCGGCCGGTGACGGCGAGGAACACGGTCTCCAGGCTCGGGCGGCCGAGTTCCACGGTCACCAGGCGTTCGGCGGCGGTACCCAGCCCGGCCAGGAGGGCAGCAGCGGTGGCTGCCGGGAGGTCGCTCGGGATGCGGACCGTGTCCCCGTCGGTGATGGCCCCGGCCAGGTCGATACGTGGCGGTGGGCCGTCGAAGGTGAGTTCCACATGACCCGAGCCGTGAGCGGTCACCAGTTCGTCGAGCGCGCCCCGGGCCAAGATGCGGCCGCGGTCGAGGATGGCGACGGTGGCCCCCATCTCCTCCACCTCGGGTAGGTAGTGGGTGGAGTAGACGATGGCGCAGCCTTCATCGGCGGCCAGGTGGGAGATGGCCGACAGCAACCGGGACCGGGTGGCGATGTCGACCCCGGTGGTCGGTTCGTCGAGCAACAGCACCTTCGGTCGATGTACCAAGGCCATGGCCGTGTGCAGCCGACGGCGCTCCCCGCCCGAAAGGTTGCGGGCCTGCCGGCCGAGCAGATGGGTGAGCTCGACCACGTCGGCCACCTCGTCGATTCGAGCTGCGATTCCGCGCCCTGAGTAGCCGGCGAGACGGGCGAACAGGTCGAGGTTCTCCCGCACGGTCACCGTCGGGTAGACGCTGGTCTCCTGCGGCGCGAGGCCGACTGCCTCTCGAGCGGCCCGACCGCCGGTGGCCACGTCGATGCCGGCCACGGTGACCCGTCCACCGTCGGCCGAACGGAGCCCAGCGATGATCGACACGAGGGTGGTCTTGCCGGCCCCATTGGGTCCGAGGAGCCCACAAACCTCACCGGGGGCAACGTTCAGACTCACCTCGTGAAGGGCTTCGTGGTCGCCGTAGCGCTTCGAAACCTGGTCGACCTCGAGCACCCTGCTGTCCCGCATCACACGACTATTGCACCAGCCCATGACCTCTACACCAGGGTTATCCGAGCGCTCACTTGGACAGCTGGGACACAGGGCGTGACCGGAGGCCGCGGGCGCGGGCAGACTGACGCCATGTTCACCCACATCGACCACGTCGGCATCGCCGTTCCCGACCTCGACGAGGCCCTGGCCTTCTACGCCGAGAAGTTCGACCTCAAGTCTGTGCACGAAGAGGTCAACGAGGAGCAGGGCGTCCGCGAGGCGATGTTGGCCGTCGGCGACTCCGGTTCGTGCATCCAGTTGCTGGCCCCGTTGCGTCCCGACTCACCGATCGGCAAGTTCCTGGAGCGCTCCGGCCCCGGCATCCAGCAGATGGCCTACCGAGTGGTGGACATCGACGAGGTGTGCGCCACGCTCCGGTCTCGCGGGGTGCGCCTCCTCTACGAGGATCCCAAGGGCGGCACCGCCGGCTCACGGGTCAACTTCATCCACCCCAAGGATGCTGGTGGAGTGCTGGTCGAGCTGGTCCAACCCGGCCCCACCCACTGACCCAGCCCAAAAGACACCAACAAACGTCGAAATGGCGTAGATCTTGGTCGCATGGCGACCAAGATCTACGCCATTTCGCTGGTTTTGAGGGCTTTCGGCGGCGGGGGCTCAGCCGGGTTCGACTAGCTGAATGAGGGTGCCGGGCTGGTCGGGCGGGTGGACGTAGGCAATGCGGGAGCTGGCCGGGCCTTGGCGGGGGCCTTCGTCGACCATCTCGTAGCCCCCGGCCTCGAGGGCGGCCATGGCCACCGCAATGTCGTCTACCTCGAAACCGACGTGGTTTAGCGCTGATGCTTGTCCGTCGAGGAACTCGATCAACCAGCATTCGTCGTCAGTGGCCGCCATCAATTGGATGAGCGAGTCGCCGACTCGCAGGAGGGCTACTTCGACGTCTTCTTCGACCAGACGTTCCCGGCTCTCGACGGTCACCCCGAAGCCGACGCGGTACTCATCGATCGCTTCATCGAGGTCTTCGACAGCGATGGCCACGTGATGGACCCGGTTGAGCTCGACGGGCACGCGGTCGTCTTCGTAGCCACCCTCGTCGGGTTCCGGTTCGGTTCCCGGTTCACCGCTGGTGGTGGTGCGGAAACGTTCGTCGTTCTCGAACGGGTTCTTGGCAGTGAGTCCCATGCCCCGATCCTGACGCAGCCAACCGAAAACCGCGCGACCGAACACGAGCCTCTACCGACTCCAACAGCGAAACGGCGTAGATCTTGGTCGTCTAACAACCAAGATCTACGCCGTTTCGGCAGTTTTCAGGGCTACCGGCCACGGGGTGGGTCAGCCGGCGGCGGCAGCGACCTTGGCGGCGTCGGCCCGCTGGAAGAGGGTGATCTTGTCTTCGCCGACCTGCTCGCGGAAGTCGGGGTCGTCGATGCCGAGGCCCTTCTCGGGGGCTAGGCACAGCACGCCGGCCTTGCCCTCGATCTCGTTGCGGTGCACGGCGAGCGCGGCGGTGCCGGTCTCTTCGAGCTGGTAGGTGCGGCTGAGCAGCGGCTGGATCTTGCCCTCGGCCACGAGCTGGTTGGCGGCCCACGCTTCCTTGTAGTTGGCGAAGTGGGAGCTGATGATACTCTTCAGCTTCATCCAGAGGTGGCGGTTGTCGTACTCGATCATGTAGCCGGAGGTGGCGGCGCAGGTGAGGATCCGGCCACCGCGGGCGGCGGCGAACACCGAGGCTCCGAAGGTGGAACGGCCGGGGTGCTCGAAGACCATGTCGACGTCACGACCGATGAGGCCACGGATGTCCTTGCCGAGTCGACGCCATTCCTTCTCGTCTTGGGTGTGCTCGTCCTTCCAGAACTGATAGCCGGCGGCCTTGCGGTCGATGACGTGCTCGCAGCCCATCTCGTGGAGGAGCGCAGCCCGTTCGGGGGACGACACCACGCCGACGGGGATGCCGCCGCCGTTGAGGACGTACTGCACGGCATAGCCGCCGATGCCGCCGGTGGCTCCCCAGATGAGGACGGCCTCGCCCTGCTTGATGTTGCCGGCGTGGGGGCTGACGATCATGCGGTAGGAGGTGGAGTTGCACAGCGCGTTGCAGGCCGCTTCTTCCCACGACAGGTGGGCGGGCTTGGGCATGAGCTGGTTGGCCTTGGCCACGGTGAGGTCGGCCAGTCCACCGAAGTTGGTCTCGAAGCCCCAGATGCGCTGGTTGGCGGCGAGCATGGAATCGTCGTGGGCCGACGGGTCCTGGTCGTCCAGGTGGTTGCAGTGGAGGGTGACCTTGTCGCCGGCCTTCCAGTTGCGCACCGCGGAACCGACCTGGACGACCACGCCGGAAGCATCGGAACCGACCACGTGGTACGGCAGGGCGTGACGGGCTCCCCACACGCTTTCCTTACCGAGGCGGTCGAGGAACCCGAAGGTGGGCAGGGGCTCGAAGATCGAGGTCCACACGGTGTTGAAGTTGATGGACGACGCCATGACCGCCAGGTAGGCCTCGTCCGGGGCCAGCTCCGGCACAGCCACCTCGGACACGTGCATGGATTTGCGGGGGTCCTTGTCGGCCGAGTCGACGCCATTCCTTCTCGTCTTGGGTGTGCTCGTCCTTCCAGAACTGATAGCCGGCGGCCTTGCGGTCGATGACGTGCTC
>JBDTBS010000004.1:0-4970 GCA_039924035.1 Aquihabitans sp.
GCCCGGCGGATCCACACCCGGTTGCTCAAGACATCGCCCGACTGGCCATAGCGAAAATGCTACCCCGATCTGGGTGGGTACCGAGGGGCGTTGCTGACCAGCTCCCGGCCAGGACGCTCGACTTCTCAGCCGTCGGTGGATTCGAACGGGAGATGCCGGCCATCTCCGACTGGGCCATCGAGCACCCGTCGGGTGACGACGGCCACTGACGCTATATGGCTCTGGGATCAGCGAACCACCTGGAGTACGTTCGACCCATGGCAGATGAGAAAGAAACCGCGGTCGATGTGAAGCCCCATAGCCGGGACGTCACCGATGGGTTCCAAAAGGCCCCGTCGCGGGCGATGCTGCGGGCCGTAGGCATGGGCGACGACGACTGGGTGAAGCCCCAGGTCGGCATCGCGTCGTCGTGGAACGAGATCACCCCCTGCAACATGACGCTGAACAAGCTGGCCGGCCACGCCAAGACCGGTGTGCGCGACGCCGGAGGGTTCCCGCTCGAGTTCGGGACCATCACCGTCAGCGATGGAATCTCAATGGGCCACGAAGGCATGCGGGCCTCGTTGGTGAGCCGCGAAGTCATCTGCGACTCGGTGGAGACCGTGATCTTCGCCGAACGTCTCGACGGGCTCGTCGGCCTGGCCGGCTGCGACAAGTCGATCCCCGCCATGTTGATGGCCGCGGCCCGTCTCGATGTCGCCGCCGCGCTGGTCTACAACGGCTCGACCATGCCCGGCGTCTACGACGGCGCCGCCACCGATATCACCACCGTGTTCGAAGCGGTCGGCGCCCATGCTCGGGGAACCATCTCCGACGAGGAGCTCGACGGTATCGAACGCTCCGCCTGTCCTGGTGAAGGGGCCTGCGGGGGCATGTTCACGGCCAACACGATGAGTTCCATCGGTGAAGCTCTCGGCATGTCGGTCCCCGGGTCGGCCTCGCCGCCTGCCATCGACGGTCGCCGTGAGGAGCACGCCCGCCTGGCCGGCGAAGCGGTGGTCAACCAGCTGAAGGCCGGTATCACTGCTCGTCAGATCCTCACCAAGAAGGCCTTCGAGAATGCGATCGCTCTCACCTCGGCGCTCGGTGGATCCACCAACGCGGTGCTCCACCTGATGGCCATCGCCAACGAGGCCGATGTCGACCTCGAACTCGAGGACTTCAACCGCATTGCGGCCAAGGTCCCCCATGTGGCCGACATGACGCCGGGTGGGAAGTACCACATGACCGACCTCGACCGGGTGGGCGGTGTGCCCATGGTGTTGAAGATGCTGCTCGATGCCGGTCTCGTCCACGGCGACGTGCTCACCGTCACCGGCAAGACCCTGGCCGAGAACCTCGCCGAGATGGACGTGCCCGGTCCCGATGGCACCGTCGTTCACCCCCTCGATGCCCCCATCCACGCCGAGGGTGGCATCAACATCCTCACCGGATCCCTTGCCCCCCGGGGGTCGGTGGTCAAGGTGGCTGGCCTCACCAAGGAGCAACTGCGCTTCGACGGCACCGCCCGTGCCTTCGACGGTGAAGGCGCGGCCATGGAAGCGATCCTGGCCGGCACGATCGAGCCCGGCACCGTCCTGGTCATCCGCAACGAGGGCCCCAAGGGCGGTCCCGGCATGCGCGAGATGCTGGCCATCACCGGCGCCCTCAAGGGTGCGGGCCGGGGCGGCGACTGTGCTTTGGTCACCGACGGCCGTTTCAGTGGTGGTACTTGGGGGTTCTGCATCGGTCACGTGGCCCCCGAAGCCGTCGACGGCGGCCCCATCGGGCTGGTGGCCGACGGCGATCGGATCTTGATCGACGTCCACGAGTTCAAGCTCGACCTGCTCGTCGACGAAGCCACCCTGGAAGAGCGGCGCAAGACGTGGGTGCCCCACACCCCGGCCTACACCCGCGGTGTGCTCGGCAAGTTCGCCAAGCTGGTCCAGGGCGCCGAGACCGGGGCCGTCACCAACCCCCGCTAACGGCGGTTGCTGGGTCCTGACCAGCCTGAACGCGTAGGTGCCCCCGTCTCAGCGACGGGGGCACCTACGCGTCCAGGGACAGATCGAATCAATAGTCCCGAGGGCGCTCTCGTGTCTCGGTGATCACCCGGCGACTGGTGCCCATCTGGATGAGGCCGATGACGATGCCCACGGCTGCCGCGATCATCAAGATCAGGCCGATCATGCGCAGGTCGACGTTGTCGACCTGGTCGGCGACGGCGTACCGGAGAATGGCGCCAACGGCGCCGAGGAAGATGCTGACTCCGAAGGTCATTTCGAGAACTCCAATGAAAGGCGAGAGCGGATGCTGACGGAGGTTCTCTACCCACTGGCCGGTCTCATAATCATTCGCGATGACCGATAGTGACTGACGGGTTCCCGCGGCCTCTCGGCCAGCTCATTGTTCGGTCATGTCATCTCGTGGGTACGGCTGGTGCACGTCCCCTAGATCAGGAGAATGTCGCCATGGCCCACGAAGACGATGACCACAACAGCGGATCAACAGCCACCTCCATGGTCAAGCTGCTGCCCGCGGCCGTCCTTCTGTTGATCCTCGTGATTTTCGCCACGGCCAACAGCCAGAAGACCACCGTCGACCTCGTCATCACCGAGACGACGGCTCCGTTGGCCCTGGTTCTTCTGGTGACCGCGGTGGTGGGGGCCCTGATCGCCTCGCTGGTCAGCTTTCAACGCCGGCACTTCTGAGGGCCAGATCGGTTGGCCGGCATCGGCGCCGATGTCAGACATCGGCGCCGACGAAGCCGAGGGTGGATCAGTGCGAGAAGCTGACCTTGGGGAGGATGCGGCTCAGCCACTTGGGGAGCCACCAGTTTCGTTCGCCGAGCATGCTCATCAGCGACGGGACCAGCATCATCCGGATGACCGTCGCATCGATGAACACGGCGAGCGCCAGCGTCAGGCCCAGTTCGGTCGGGGGGATCGGCCCGGTGATGCCAAAGGCCACGAACACCACGATCATGACCAACGCGGCGTTGGTGATGGGCCGGCCGGTGCGAGCGATGCCCTCACGGATGGCGAGCTGGGTATCGCCGGTCGCTTCGTAGCGTTCACGGATCGCTGCCAGCAGGAACAGCTGGTAGTCCATCGACAGTCCGAACAGCAGGGCGAAGAAGAACAGGGGTGCCCAGGCATCGACGAAGCCCTGATGGTGGATACCGATCAGGCCGGCACCGAAGCCATGCTGGAACACGAGGGTGGCGAACCCGAAGCTGGCTCCCACGCCCACCAGGTTCAACAGGATCGATGACAAGGCGATGGTGAGGCTGCGGAACACGACCAGCAGCAGCACGAAGGCCACCACCATGATCAGGGCTACAGCCAGCGGGGCATTGTCGAGCAGGGCGGCCGTGAGGTCGTGGTTCTGTGCTGCCGGTCCACCGACCTTGGCCTCGGGGACCGCGTCTCCGATCGATGTGCGCAGTCGAGCCACCGTGTCGGAGGTGGCTGCGGCATCCACTGCCGTTGCCGGAGTGACCCGCACGACGGTGCGTCCGGATGCTGCTGGCTCGGCCACGACGCGAGCATCGACCACGTTCTCGTCGGCATTGGCCAGAGCCACCACGTCCTCGGCGCTGGTCGCTGGAGTGGTGACGAACAGCGGCGCGGCTGCGCCCGGGCCGAACGCGTCGACCACCAGTTCGTAGCCGTCGCGGCTGGAGCGGCCTTCGTCGACCACCCGGGCACCGGGCATGCCCAGGCGCATGGTCACTGCGGGGGCGGCCAGAAGGAGAAGGATGGCCAAACCGGCAGCGAGGGTGCGGCCTGGGCGACGGAGAGCGGCGTTGGTCCAACGAGTCCAGCGGCCCTCGGCAGCCCGGTCGGGGTCTTCCTCCCCCTTGGGGACGAGCACCCGATCACCGAGCGCCACCAAGACGGCGGGGAGCAGGGTGAGGGCGGCGAGTGCGACGGCAACGACCGACAGGATCATGCCGAGGGCCATCGACCGGAAGACCATCACCGGTACGACGAACACCGCAGCCAGCGACAGCACCACGGCTGCTGCCGACAGGAAGACGGCCTTGCCGGCGGTGGTCAGGGTCTTGGCAATGGCGTCCTCGGCATCGTGGCCGTCATCGCGTTCCTCGCGGTAGCGGGACACGATGAAGAGGCTGTAGTCGATACCGACGGCGAGGCCGATCATCATCGAGAAGTTCATCGACCACACCGACACCGGGGTCGTGCTGCCGAGGAGGTGGAGGGAGGCGAAGCCGATCGCGATGCCGGCCAGCGCCAGCATGAGCGGAAGCCCGGCGGCGATAGCGGTGCCGAAGGCGAACAGCAACAGGAGGATGGTCGGGATACCCGACAGCAGCTCGGCCTTGTGGAGAGCTTCTTCGTTGCTCTTGTTGAAGTCGCTCCACACCGGCCATTCGCCGGTGACCTCAGCCACCGCTCCTTCGTTCAAGCTGACCGAGTCCACGTGGCTGATGAGCTTGCCGGCCGATTCGGGGAGCTCTGCATCCGAGGTGGACGTGAGTTGGACGGGAATGAGGGCGGTGCGGCCGTCTTCGGATACCAGACCCGCCTCAGCCGGTTGCTCGAGTGGGTTCACTACGCCATCGGTTCCGGGGGCACCGTTCAGATCGGAGACCAACTGTTCCAGTCCGCTCGGGTCGGTGGCGATCGCTTCCGGTTGGCGGTAGACGACGATGGCCGCTTCGGCGCCGACCTGGGGGAAGTCGCGACGGAGCTCGTCACGGACCTCCACCGATGTCGATCCCTGGGCTTCCCAGCCGGCGCCGGACAAGGCTCCGGTGAGGGTGAGAGCGAGTGGGGCGGCCAGCAGTGTTCCCAGGAGCCAGACGACCATGACGGTCTTGCGGCGACGGGCAGAGAAGCGGGCCAGGCGTGCGAACCAGGGCTCGGCTCGCTCGGGAGTCGGGGAACCGGGTTCTTTGCCGTCCGTGTCGGACGGAGCCGTGGGCGTGGTGGTTGCCATCAGTGCGTTTGACCTCTCTGAGGTGG
>JBDTBS010000005.1:0-17722 GCA_039924035.1 Aquihabitans sp.
GACCTGCGACTCGTCCCACGGCACCGGTACTCCCCAATCGATCGACGAACGACTGATGGAGATGTCGTTGAGACCCTGGCGGATCAACCCGAGGGCCTCGTTGCGCTTGCTTTCCGGCACGACCATGTCGGGGTGGGACTCGTACCAGTCGAGCAAGGGCTGTTCGAAGGCCGACAACCGGAAGAACCAGTTGTCCTCCTCGAACCACTCGACGGGCCGCTCGTGGATGGGGTCGAGCCCCGGTCCACCATCTGGGTTGGGCAACAGGTCGTCGTCGCCGTAGTAGGCCTCGCAGGCCACGCAGTACCAGCCCGCATAGGACGATTGGTAGATGTAGCCGTTGTCGTAGACCTTCTGGAGGAAGGCCTTCACGGTGGCGTGGTGGTCGGGGTCTGTGGTGCGGATGAAGCGGTCGTAGCTGATGTCGAGCAGTTCCCAGGTCTCTTTGAACCGGGCCGAGGTCTGGTCGGCCTGCTCCATCGGGGTCATGCCCTGAGCTTCGGCCGACCGGGCGATCTTGAGCCCGTACTCGTCGGTACCGGTGAGGAAGAAGACGTCGTCGCCGATGAGTCGATGCCAGCGGGCCAGCGCATCCGCCGTCACCGTGGTGTAGGCGTGACCGATGTGGGGCACGTCGTTGACGTAGTAGATCGGTGTGGTCAGAAAATGAGTCCCGGGCACCCCTACAGGCTACGGGGCGGCGATCAGGACCACGAACCGAGTTGTTCGCGCGCCTCCCAATGCAGCGGCGTGACCGCGTTCTGTGGGGTGGGCAACGCTCTTCGTGGCCTGTGAGGGTGAAAAGCCAAAGCTGGTCCCGATCCAACCGATAGCGTCTCGGACCGCAGGGAACCACAACGAGGAGCGGGTGCCATGGATCAGGATGACCAACCGCAGGGTCCGCCTGCGCCGCCGGTGACGTATTCCGGCGCTGCCGACGTCTCCCCCGAAGGTCCGCCAACCTTCACCCCCGCGCCAGAGGGTCCGTCCTCCCCTACCGGACCTACCGACGGTCGGCCGGGCCCGGTGCCCGAAGGGCCCCGCCCACTCCCGCTCATCACATCACTCGCTGGAGCCGCCGGGGCCGTATTCCTACTGGCCAGCCTGGGGTTGTTCCTCAGTGAACTGACCGGCGACAGCCGAAGGATGGGTGGCCTGTTCGTGTGCCTGCTCTTCCAGGGTCTCGGCGTGGGTTTGATGCTGCTCACGAGGGGTCGGGCCTCCACCACCGCGGGCGTGGGCCTCACCGCTCTGGCCGTCATCCCCCTGGTGGTGTACCTGTTCGTCGACGTCGACAACCCGGACAATACCTTCAACAGCACCAGCAGCTTCACGAACACCGCCACGCTGATCCTCCTGGCATCGGCCGGGGCCTGGTTGGTGGCCTACTTCTTCGGGCCCGGCCGGCGCTACGGCATCTACTTGGGCGGCGCTCTCCTGGCCCTTTGGCTGGTGGCCGTGGTCCAGATCGTCGACAACCCGCTGGGCTATATCTTCAACCCGTTCCAGGCTCAGACGACCTTCGAGCCCATCGGCAACGCCGTCGGCCCCGACGGCTACTACTACGACGACTCCTCGAACTACGAAGACGAGTTCTACGAGGACGACTTCTTCTCGGATACCTCCGGTGAGGATGACTTCTTCATGCCATCACAAGACGATGGTTTCGGAGACGACTTCGCCTACGAGGACGAGTACGGCTTCGGCTATGGCGAGCCGTACGGTTCCATCGACGATCCCTCGACCAAGCTCGGCTGGACCTCGCTGCTGTTCGGGGGCACCTATCTGGCCCTCGCCGCATGGCGGGACCGCCGCCGCGACACCCGGATGGGCACACCGCTGGTGGCCGTGGCCGCACCGATCCTGCTGTCTTCCATCGTGTTCCTGAACCGCGACTTCGGCGGCACCGGCACCTCGATGCTGGCCATTGCCATCGGTGCGGCCCAGATCTTCGTGGGGACCCGACAAGGTCGCCGGTTCACCTCATGGATCGGTCTTCTCACCGCCACCTTCGGGGTAGTGAACCTGGTGGGTGAGGCCGTGGGTGACAGCACCAAGGTGTCAGCCATCGTTCTGCTGATCCTCGGTGTCGGCGTCACCCTCCTGGCCTTGGCTCTCGATGGTGGTCTGAACCTCGACAAGGAAGGCAATGGACGGGGACCGGAAGGATCCGGCGGGCCGGGCATTCCACCCACCGGAGATGGCCAGGCCACCGCGGTGGCCTCAGCGTGGGCCGCTCCAGCGACGCCACCCACAATTCCTCAGTCGTTGCCGCCAGCCGCCCCCGGCCCGACCCCATCGGCATCGGCATCGGCGAACCCACCCTGGGAACCACCCAGGTTGGAAGCTCCCCCCGCCCCACCCTGGTCATCACCGGAGCCAGATCCAGCATCGCCCTGGGCGCCGCCTGGCTCTGGTGAGCCGGAACCGCCTACGCCCCCGCGTTGAGCCAGCTGTTGGGCCGCTGGCCGGTCACCCGTCCCCCGCTATGGCCCGAGCTCGAGATAGCACCTGATCCATCATCTCCGGGGTGAGCCTCCCGGTGAACGTGTTCTGCTGGCTCACGTGGTAGCTGCACACGATGGTGCGACCGTCGCCGACGGGGACTTCGACGCCATGGCCGAACTTGGGCCGGGGCCGAAGGCCGAGCAGCGAGGCCAGAACCTGGTATCCGAAGCCACCCAGCACCAAGAGCACCTTGGCCTCGGTGAGCAACGCCAGTTCCCGGTCTAGGAATGGCCGGCAGGTATCACGTTCGGTGACCGTCGGCTTGTTGGCCGGAGGTGCGCAGCGCACGGGAGCCGTGATCCAGGCATCGGTCAACTCCAGTCCGTCATCCATGCGATGGCTGGTGGGTTGGTTTGCGTAGCCAGCACGGTGCAGCGCCGCGAAGAGGAAGTCGCCGGAACGGTCACCCGTGAACATCCGACCAGTTCGGTTGGCACCGTGGGCGGCGGGGGCAAGGCCGACGACCACGAGCGATGCTGCCGGGTCACCGAAACCGGGTACGGGGCGGGCCCAGTAGGTGTCGTCGCGAAACGATGCCCGCTTCTCGACACCGACCTTCTCGCGCCAAGCCACGAGGCGGGGGCAGGCCCGACAAGCGACCACGTCGTCATGCAGCGCTTCGAGGGAGTCCACAGATGTCGACGGTACCGGCCTCGGCCAGATACCCCTCCCAGAATCAGGGCCGTCACCAGGTCAGAGACGACCAAGGTGAGGGCCGTGCCCCCACCGATAGGGGGCTGCGTCGGCCTCGATATTGGGGTCGGGCATTGGCCCCGGGTCGGGGCCGGCGCTGTCGCCGGTAGATTGGTTCGGTCATGGCCCCCACTTCCCGTTCCGCCAAGCAGCCCCGCGGCGCCAAACCAAAGGCTCCGAAGCCCACGCTGCTGCTCCTGGTCCGCCACGGCCGTACGCCCACCACCGGAGCGTCGCTGCCCGGTCGGGCCCCCGGCCTCCACCTCGCCGATGAAGGCGTGGCTCAAGCGGAGGCTGCCGCCAGGCGCATCGCAGCATTGAAGAACGTAGAGGCCGTCTATGCCTCGCCCTTGGAGCGCACTCGAGAAACGGCGGCTCCCATCGCCAAGGCGGTGGGCAAGCGCGTCCGGGCCAACAAGGGCCTACTCGAATGCGAGTTCGGCGAATGGACCGGCCGGTCGCTCAAGGAGTTGAGCAAGCTCCCCGAGTGGTCCACCGTGCAGCGCTACCCCAGCGGCTTCCGCTTCCCGGGCGGTGAATCCTTCGGCGAGATGCAGCAGCGCATGGTCACCACCCTGCAGAGCCTGACCGAGGCCCACCCCGGTCGGACGGTGGTGGCGGTTTCACATGCCGACACCATCAAGGCCGCGGTGGCCCATGCCCTCGGCACCCACCTGGATCTGTTCCAGCGCATCGTGATCTCACCGTGTTCGGTGTCGGCCATCCTCTACACGTCCACAGGGCCAGCGGTCCTGACCGTCAACTCCACCGGCGACGATCTGACCGCTTTGGCGCCCTCGTGAACGGCCCTCGACCATGAGCGACCCATCCCCGCACTTTCGTCGGTTCACCGATCCCAACCGGTTCACGGTGGGGGCAATCGGCGAACCCGGCAGCCGGGTCTTCTACTTCCAGCTCTTCGCCGAGGGCGGAGAGATCAACCTCAAGTGCGAGAAGCAGCAGGCGGCCGCGCTGGCCGAGCGCGTGGTCAGCTTGCTGGCCGACCTCCCTGTCGACCCCGCCATGGCGCTTGCCGATCATGTCGCCCCCGTCGAAGCGCTGCCGCCCACGACCATCGAATGGCCGGTGGGCTCCATCAGCATCGGCATCGATTGGGAACACACCCGGGTCGTGGTCGTCTTCGAGGAGATGGTCATGGCCGACGAAGACGACGAAGACCTGCTGGCCTCGATCAACCCGTCCAAGGTGCAGGTCCACCTGACCCCCGATCAGGTCAGGGGCTTCTCCGAGCAGGTCGATGCCCTGACCGGACAAAGTCGGCCGATCTGTCGCCTGTGCGGCCAACCGATCGACCCCACCGGCCATGCCTGTCCCCGCCTCAACTGACGACGACGCCACCTTCGCCGCCCGTGAGCAGATCCTGCGGAGCAGCGACCTACGGGTCCTAGGACGCATGCGTTGGAGTTCCAACGTCACCCTGCTGTGCGAACTGGTCGACCCCACGAACACCAGCGACCCCGAGGTGGTCCGGGGGCGAGCCATCTACAAGCCCCACGCTGGCGAACAACCGCTCTGGGACTTTCCCGATGGCCTGTATCGGCGCGAGGTCGGCGCCTACCACCTGGCCCAGGCGCTCGGTTGGGACCTGATCCCTCCCACCGTTGAACGCGATGGTCCTCACGGTGTGGGGTCGGTGCAGTGGTTCGTGGAGGCCGACTTCGACCGCCACTACTTCGAGCAACGGGAAGATCCGGCGCTCCACCCACAGCTCCGTCGCATGGCGGCCTTCGACATGGTGGCCAACAGCACCGACCGCAAGGGTGGTCACGTCCTGATCGATGCCGACGACCACCTCTGGGGTATCGACAACGGGTTGTGCCTCCATGCCGAGTTCAAGTTGCGCACGGTGATCTGGGACTTCGCCGGCGAACCCTTGGACGAGGGCCTTGTCGAGGACCTCGATACCTTCGCCCAGGCTCCTCTCATCGACGACCTGGCCACGCTGCTCGATCCCTTCGAGCGCGAAGCGCTGCAGACGCGGGCCCGGGCGCTGGTGACGTCAGGAAGACTGCCCGTCGACCCCACCGGCCGTCGGTACCCGTGGCCACTGGTATGACCCCGCCTCGGTCAGCTACCGGGCTGAGCGAGATGGCTTCGCAGCCGCTGCACCACCGCTTCGGTCACCGGAACCGGAAACGCCAGCTCGGTGGTCACCCGTTCTTCGGTCAGCACCAAGATCTCGGCTTCCATGCCCCAGAATGCCTCGCTCTTGAAGCGCACGGCCCTGAGGCCGAGATGTTCGACCTCGTTGAAGTACTCGTCGACTGGTCCTCGCAGGACCGGTAGACCCACGGCCACGGGGTCTTCCACGTGCCAGGAGATGTCGGTGCCACCTATCTCGGGGAGACTGATGATGGCATCGGTCCATGGGCCCCACCCCCGAGCCGAGGTCCGGCGGAGTCGGCAAGGGGCATCCACTGCCTCGCCACGCAGGAGCGCGCCACGCACGGTGTCACGAGATCGGCGACTTCGATTGAACGGTACGTTTGGTCTCACCATCGGCTTCGGCCACACCATCGGTTCGCAACGACAACGGGCCCCGGCCGAAGCCGGGACCCGTCAGATCGCATCGGCGACCGTCTGATCAGCGGGCTTTGAGGGCCTCGATGAGCTTGGGCAGCACCTTGTGCACGTCGCCAACGATACCGAGGTCGGCGACACCGAAGATCGGGGCCTCCGGGTCCTTGTTGATGGCAATGATGTTCTTGGAGCCCTTCATGCCCACCATGTGCTGGGTGGCACCGGAGATCCCGGCCGCGATGTACACCGTCGGCTTGACGACCTTGCCGGTCTGGCCGATCTGGTAGCTGGAGGGCACCCAGCCAGCGTCGACGATGGCACGGGAGGCGCCGGGGGCACCCTTGGTGAGCTTGGCCAGCTCTTCGATCATCTCGAACTTGCCAGACTCGCCCAGGCCACGGCCACCGGCCACGACCACTGCGGCTTCGTCGAGCTTGGGTCCGGAGGACTCCTCGACGTGGCGGTTGAGCAGCTTGGCGGCACCGGCGGCACCGGTGTCGGGCACGGTAAGGGCCGCCACCTCAGCAGCACCGCCACCGGTCTCCTCCGCCGCGAACGACTTCGGACGGAACAGGGCGATGGCCGGGGAACCGGCTGCGAACTTGGTCTTGACGACCTGGGTCCCACCGAAGATCTCGGTGGACACGACGATGCCGTCGGACACGTCGATCTCGACGTTGTTGGTGAGCACCGGCTTGTCGAGCTTCACCGACAGACGGGCAGCGATGTCGCGACCGTCGTAGGTGGTGCCGGCGAGGATGGCATCGGGGGCGTCGCCGCCCTCGATGGCCGCGGCCAGAGCGGCAGCCACGTGGACGCCCTGGAGCTTGCCGCTCAGGTCGCCAGTGGCCAGCACCTTGGTGGCACCGTGCTTGCCGACGGTTTCGGCCACTGCGGCGCCGTCGCCACCAGTGAATACCTCGACCACATCAGCGATCTCACGGGCCTTGGCCAGGATCTCGAGGGAGATCGGCGCAATTGTGCCTTCGGGAGTCAGTTCGGCGTGGACCCACACCTTGGAAAGAGCCATGTCTGCGTTCCTTTCGTTTGGTTTGGGAGTCAGAGGACCTTGAGGCCGTCGAGGAACTCGACGATCTTCAGGTGAGCTTCGCCGTCGTCTTCGATGACCTCGCCCGACTGACGCTCGGGAGCGGCAGCCACGTCGACGATCTCCTGGCCGGCGCCGGCCCAGCCGACGATGGCGCTGTCGATGCCGAGGTCGGCCACGGTGAGGGTGTCGACCGGCTTGGACTTGGCGGCCATGATCCCCTTGAAGGAGGGGTAGCGGGGCTCGACCACACCAGCGGTGACCGAGACGAGGGCCGGAAGGGGCGATTCGCACTCGTCGTAGCCAGCTTCGGTTTGACGGCGCACCTTGACGATGCCGTCGGCGATCTCCACCGACTTGGCGAAGGTGATCGACGGGAGGTCGAGCACTGCGGCGATCTGCTCGGGCACGGTGCCGGTGTAGCCGTCCGAAGACTCGGTGGCGGCGAGGACCAGATCTGCGCCCTCCACCCGGCTGATGGCCGCGGCGAGCACCTTGGCGGTGTCGAGCGCGCCGGCACCGGCGAGAGTTTCGTCGCTCACCAGGATGGCCTTGGCTGCACCCATGGCCAGGGCGGTACGAAGACCGGACACCTCACCGTTGGGGGCCATGGAGACGAGTGTGACCTCGCCCTCACCGGCCTTGTCGACGAGCTGGAGGGCCATCTCAACCCCGTACGAGTCAGACTCGTCCAGGATGAGCTTTCCATCGCGCTTCAGGGTGTGATCCGGGTTCAGCGCGCCTGGGTCGGCGGGATCCGGGATCTGCTTGACACAGACGACGATGTTCATGCTGCCGATTCTGTACGCCGCGTCGGCCGACGCCAAATCGAACGGGATGGGTACACACGACCGGTGCGGTCGTTGGGTGTCGGATGAGCCGGTGGCTTTCGGTCGTCAACGGCCGACCAGGCCGAGGAGGAGGCCGCTGCTCGGTCAGACGCCCGGCTTGGCCAGTGCCTCGGCGACCCGGTTCTGGGTGGTGACGTCGCTCTGGTAGTCGCTGTGCCCGAGCGTGGAATAGGTGACCTCACGCTCCGCGGGTAGGTCGAGGAACTGAGCGGAGGCCGCGGGTACCACGCCATCTTGGGTGGACCCGAAGGTGGTCCACTCGGTGCCGTTCTTGCCCTGCGGATTCTTGTTGGCATTGGCCCAGTTGAGCTCGCTGCTGCCCTGCTTCAGGCCGGAGCACTGGCCCCACAGGCAAGCTTGGGCGTAGAACGCGGCCCCGTTGTGGGGGGTGGCCAGGGTCACGGCATCCTCTATCAGCAGGGGCTGCGAGAAGCCCCCTTCGCCCTTGGACGACCCGTACACCGCCCCGCGGATGATGAGACCGCCCATCGAGTGTCCGACCACGTCGACCACGATCCCCTTCTTCGTGTACGTCTCGTAGACGTAGGTGGAGAATGCCTTGGACAACGTCTTCCACGACGTGCCGTTGTCGATGTTGCCCCAACTCCGAAGGTTCACGTCACAGTTGGCGTCGCTGTCGTAGTAGCCAACGGTGACCATGTTGCCGGTGAAGCCATTGCGGCGCAGGCCACCCTTCAGGCTCCCGAACGCGCTGTTGCAGTCGCTTCCGGCTCCGAACGCCGACCACCCGTGCACGAAGATGATCACCCGTTCCCTGGTCTCGGGCCGTTCGCAGCCTGTGGCCCCGAAGACCGCCAGAATCGCAACGAGAACAACGGCCACCGGCCGCACAGCGCGACCCCGCCTGTGCTGCACACCTGTCATGTCGACCATCCCCCAAGCTGGACCCGTACCAAGGCGACAGTCTGGTGCGTTGCCTCCAGATCCGCCAGTGATAGCGGGTGCCGCGGGCCCGACGACCAGATTCGGGCACTTCGTCCTACCGGTGCTTCTGGCATAACGTCTCGGTCCTCGTGAAGGTGATGCTGCTCGTCAACCCGTTCTCCTCGTCGGTCACCGCCCGCACGCGGGTGGTCATACGCAAGGCATTGGCCGGCGACCACGATGTGGAGTTCGTGGAGACCAGTCGGCGTGGTCATGCCACCCGCCTGGCCCAGGGAGCGGCCGTTGACGGATTCGACGTGGTCATCTGCCTGGGTGGCGACGGAACCGTCAACGAGACGGCCAACGGCCTGGTAGGTACCTCGACCGCGCTTGGCGTGCTCCCCGGTGGTTCCACCAACGTGTTCGCCCGGACCATCGGCCTGCCCAACGAGCCTGTGGAATCCACAGCCATGCTGTTGGAAGCCATGGAGCAGCGGTCGATCCGTCGCATAGGCCTCGGCTCGGTGAACGGGCGCTACTACTGCTTCCACGTGGGCATCGGGTACGACGCCGCTCTCGTCGAGCAGGTCGAACGTCGTTCCGGGCTGAAGCGATGGGCCGGCCATCCGCTGTTCATGTACGCCGGCATGTCCACCTGGTTCAAGCACTACGACACCAAGCAACCCCATTTCACCGTTCGCTTCGCCGACGGCGAGGTCGTGCCCGACGGCTACTTCACCGTGGTGGCCAACACCAACCCCTACACGTTCGTCGGCAACAAGCCCTTCGACATCGCTCCCGAAGCCACCTTGGACTCGGGTCTGGCGGTGGTGACCGTCCGGTCGCTGCGAGTCGACCACCTCCTCGGGATCATGTCCCGCGCCCTCAAGGGTGACGGGAGCCTCGCCAGCCACCCCCAAGTGAACTACCGGACCGACGTCGAAGAACTGGTGGTGGAGGCAATAGGGGGTCGACCGTTCCCCTATCAGGTGGATGGCGACTTCCTGGGTGAGATCACCCGGCTGGAGTTGCGCCACGTACCCAATGCCATGGACCTGTTGATGCCGGTGGGCACCGAGGCCTGACAGTCGGGTCTGCCCCGACCGGTCGGCCTTGTTGCTCCGGGATCAGGCCGAGTCGACCGCCGTGCGGGCCACATCGGGAACGTTGGTACAAAGACCGTCGACTCCGAGGGCTATCAACTGCGACATGCGCTCGGGGTCGTCGACCGTCCACACGTTGACGGTGAGGTCGTGGTGTCGCGCGGCCGCCATGTAGGCCTCGTCGACCACGCCGTCCCATGGGTGAAGAGCAGAGTGCCCGCCGGCGGCGACGTCGGCGGCCAGGTCTTCCCAGGAACCATCGAAGAGGTGGTGGAGGAACGCGGTGGCCACGAGCGGGTCCAGGGCGCGGACACGGTCGATGGTGGGACGGTGGAAGCACGACACGAGTACGTGGCCGTGGCTCCCACGCCGTGCCACCTCGTCGACCACGGACGCGGCCACCATCTCGGTGGCGTCGAAGTCGACCTCGCCCGGTGAGTTCTTGATCTCGATGTTGACCCCCATTCCGCGGCAGGCATCCAATGCTGCGGAAAGGTCGCACACCTGGCTGGGGAGATCGGATCGATCTGTCTCGACGATGACCCGACCGTCGGCGAGGTGGGCATCGTGGTGCACGACGATCACCCCGTCGGCCGTGCGGCGGGCATCCAGCTCCACCCAGTCGGCCCCGAGTTTCCGAGCCAGTTCGAAAGCTTCGAGCGTGTTCTCGGGCGCCGCCGCCGATGCGCCACGGTGTGCAATGACCTCGACCATGTCCTGCAGCGTACGTACTTCGAGACATTGCTCGGTTTCTCGGGGCCGACCCACCGGTTTTTGACGTGACGTTCGCCACCCGAGTAGAGGGCACGATATCCGCGGAACGGGTGCTGGACAGGGTTCCATACCCTCGGTGACCGTCTATTAGCAGAGTCGCGAAAATTCAGTGAAAAAAGTGCTTGCAAGAGGCAGCAGTCGCTACTACCGTCTTTAGCGGCCCGCCGACCACCTCTGTCAAATCCAGATGCGGATACGGCTTGTGAACTTACTCACGATCGCCTGATCGTGGTACTCGACGTGTCTGGAGGCACTCGTGGCGCTCAGCTCCGCTCATCTTCTCACCCTGACCATCGAATCTGACGAGTGGCGTCGCAACGCGGCATGCCGCGACACCGATCCGGACCTGTTCTTCCCGGTCGGTACAACCGGTCCCGCCATCGAGCAGATCGAAAACGCCAAGGCCGTCTGCCGCCAGTGCGACGCCCAGCGCGAATGCCTCGAGTTCGCCATCGCCACCAACCAGGACTCCGGCATCTGGGGCGGAACCTCCGAAGAGGAGCGCCGTCAACTGCGCAAGCAGCATGCCAGCCGTCAGCGCCAGACCGCCTGACCTACTCCCTGTTCGGGCAACGCCATGTTGCCCCCAGCACGAGATAGCATCGATGCCGGCCACCAGGCCGGCATCGTCGGTTTTGCAGTCAGGTGGCGACACGCTTCCGCAGCATCGCCCCTTGGTCACGCGATGACGACCTCGACCGGTATGCGCAGTTCCACCACCGTGCCCGACCCCGACGGCGGTTCGAAGACGTCGATGGTTCCCCCCAGATCCGACATCACCAGCGCCCTCACGATCGACAAGCCCAGACCCTTGGCCGTGGCCACACTGAAGCCCTCGGGCACACCCACCCCGTTGTCGACCACCCGAACGGTGATCCCCTTCGCATCGGCTTCCAACTCGATGACCACCTTGTCCAGCTGATCCCCTGGTCGATCAGCGGGGAACGCGTGATCCGCAGTGTTCTGCAACAGCTCAGTGAGCACCACAGCCATCGGGGTGGCCACCTCCGAGGGCAGCGTTCCGGCATCACCGGCGACCTCGAACTCGATGCGGCGGTCGATCGACGACACCGTTTCGGCCACCATCTGTACCAGCGGTCGCAGGATCTCGGTGAAGGACACGTCCTCTCCCGCTTCCCGTGACAGCGTCTCGTGGACGAGGGCAATGGACCTGATGCGCCGGACCGACTCGGCGATGGCCTCCTTGGCCTCCTCGGATCCGGTACGGCGCCCTTGGAGTTGCAACAGCGATGAGATCGTCTGCAGGTTGTTCTTCACCCGATGGTGGATCTCGCGAATGGTGGCATCCTTCGACAGGAGCAGCCTGTCTCGCAGACGGACCTCGGTGACGTCCCGGAAAAGCACCACGGCCCCCGACACGCCTTGCGAGTCGAGCATGGGGATGCACCGCAGCAAGATGATCACTTCGCCGCGCTCCACCTCCTGGATGACGGGCTTGGCCACGGTGAAGGCATCCCGAACGGCCTCATCGTCGAGACCGAGCTCGCCGAGTCGCATGCCCTCGGTGTTGGCGTGAACACCCATGCGGTGAAGAGCCGACACTGCGTTGGGTGACGCGTACTCCACGCACATGGCCCGGTCGAGCACCACGGCGCCGTCGCCCACCCGGGGTGACTCCTTCGAGTCGGAGTCCTCCACGGCGTACGGGTAGGTACCCACGGCGATCATGCGGGCGAAGCGGTTGAAGATCTCGACGTAGGTGCGCTCGAGCTCACCAGGAGATCGTCCGACCGATGGTGTGGATTCCCGTGACAACACGGCAATCGTGCGGCCCTTGTGGCGCACCGGGATGCACAACACCCGGACCCGCTCCCTGATGGAGTGAACGGTGATCTCGCCTTCGATGATCTCCTCGAGACGCATCGACCGGGTCACCAACGGCCGTTCCTCCTCGGTGACCAGTTCACCGATGAGGTCGTTGCGGTAGAGGGTCTGGGTGGTGGATGGGCGAACGTGGCCCACCACGAGGAACTCGCCGTCATCGGCACTCGGGTCCGAGCGGGGAACGAACAAGACGAGATCGGAGAAGCAGAAGTCGGCCAGCATGTTCCATGACGCCACCAGGCGCTGAAGGTGCACGATCTCGGCCAGGGAGAGGTGCGACTGCTTGCGGACGATCTCGGCGAGGGAAGCCACCCCCGGAGGTTAGGGCGGGCACCACTCGGCGCCTGCCCTGAGACCACAGAGCCATCAGTGAGGCACCGACCCCATGGACCTGGCCAGAACCTCACGCCCCCGCATCGTCAGCCGGTATGTCCAGTTCCTGTTCGTGGCACCACGGACCCCGAACTCTGAACGGACGGCAAGACCCTGCGAGACCAGCCCGGTCAACGTGGGTACGACGACGATCGTGCTCAAGCCCGTCTCGCGTGCCAGTTGCAGCGAGGTGAGACCACGCCGGTGGGACGCCAGCGCAACTATGAGGGTGAGCAGTTCACGGTCACTGCCGAGGATGCCAGGGGCGTCGAAGTGGTGCATAGGGGGACTCCAAGGTCCAGGGGTCGAGGGTCGAAGCCAAGCGGCAGGGTCATATCCGTGAGACCGTCTGCCCGTCGCCGACGGCCAGAGCGACCGCCTGTCCCCGGCTGTGCACGCCCATCTTGGAGAGGATGCTCTGAACATGGGAGCGAACCGTGGCGTTGCGGAGGCCGAGCCGTTCGGCGATTCGAGTGGTCGAGAGCCCGTCGATCAGGCACTGGAGCACCTCCCGTTCCCGTTCGGTGAGGAAGTGGGGGTTGCTGGCAGCCACGATGGCACGGGTACCGATGTCTGCGGTCCGGCCCTCTATCAACGCCGTCAGTTCGTCGCTCGAAGATGTCTTGCACGCCACCGCTGAAGCACCATGGGCCAGAACCTGCCGACGCAGGTCGGAGTCATCGGTACCCGACACGACGACCACATCGGTGATCGAGGCGATCTGATCGAGCGCGTCGAGAGCAGACACGATCATCGACTCACCCTCGTACAGGAGGTCGAGCAGGCAGGCATCGGGATGGAGGTCCTGAACCAACGCGCACAGTGACCGGGGGTGGTTCGCCGTTGCCACCACCTCGTGACCACGCGATTCGAGCATCAATGCCATTGACACCACCACGATCGGGTGGTCATCACAGAGGATGATGCGCATCGGCCCGCTCTTCTCTCGCCTCGTACGCCGTAATCATTCACCCATCTCAGAGTAGAATCAACCCTTCTGGGCCGCACGGAGCGTGCTGATCTGCAATCGCGGTATATCAGCTCACCCACGGATCAGTCGGCTAGGAGCACCCGAACGAGCAAGGTGACGATGTGAGCCACAGCCTTCTGATCATCGATGACCATGCCGCCGTAGCCGACGCCATGGCCCAGCTGGCGGCCACGGACGGTTGGCTCGAGGTGCACACCGCAACCACCTTCTCGGAGGGCCTCGCCGCGACTGCTCGACATCGCCCCAATGTGGTGACCGTCGACCTCGGCCTCGGCGACGAGGACGGCTATGAGCTTCTAATCAAGCTGCGGGATCTCTACCCGCACGTCCCGTTGGTGGTGGTCACCGCCACCGGATCCATCGAACAGGCGATCCGCTGTCTTCGGGTCGGGGCTGCCGGCTTCGTGCCCAAGAGCGTTTCATCACAGGAACTCCTCAACGCCATTCGCGCGGTAGATGCAGGAGACCGGTGGGTGCCGACATCGCTGGTCGCTTCGATACTCGAGGTCATGTTCGACCCCCAGCCAATCAACGAGTGGGAGCAGCTCTACTCGACGCTGTCGCGACGAGAAGCCGAGGTACTCGCGTTGATGGCAGTCGGACTGGGCCGACGACAGGTTGCCGACCGGTTGCACATCTCGCTCAACACCGCCCGGACCCATGCCAAGAACATCCACACCAAGCTCGGGGTCCACACCAGCGGCGAAGCCGTGAGCATCGCTCTGCGGGCCGGGGTTCGCCTGGACCCGATCCCTGATGACGATCAAGGGCTGTGAGGTACCACCAACGTGACCTGCGCTCCCCCTAGCGTGCTCCGTCGGAGCTCGATGTGGCCTGAGTGGACGTCGACAAGCCGGCTGACGGCCAACATCCCAAGTGATGACCGTCCGGAAGGGGCGGCTCCGAACCCAGGACCGGAATCGTCCACCGACACCCGTACCGATTCATCGGTCGCATAGCAACGAACGCTCACCTTGCCGTTCGGTCCCGCTGAACGGCAAGCGTTCTCTATCAGGTTGATGAGCGAGCGCTGCCAGTCGAGCGCGTCGCCGGTGACCAGCATGTCGATGCCGTTGGAACGTTCGAAGTCGATCTGGCCGTCATAGCCCCTGCGCATGCGCGACACGGCTGCTTCAGCAACGATGCCGATGTCGAGCCGGGAGAGGTTGACCCCGCCGTCCAGACCTCGTTGGCACAGCGCGGCGACCGAGCGTGCCTCATCTTCGAGCAAGGCCAGGTTGCTAGCGACGCGGTCATGGTCATCCAACGAGTTCCGTGTGGCGCAGACCAGAGCCTGGATGATCGTGGACGACTGCAAGATGTCATGTGCGAGTTGACGTACATCGGCGCCATCGTGTTCGTCGGCTGAGTAATTCATCAGACCCTCCGAGCGCTCTTTCCCGTCTCTCAACGGCCAGAACCGCATGCGACCCGAGGGAAGACACTGGCCGCTGATCTTTTCTGCGCTCCGCCTCGGACTCTACCGACTCATCGAGTGCTCTGCCGCCGTTCGTTCCCTGAGCGCCGCGGCGGTCATCGTCGACTCACCTTCAGGTCGGCGACCTCGACACGAGCCGAAGGGTCACCAGGTGCCGGACCCACGCACAACCGGGCCGACCCGGCCTCGAAAGGGTTCAGATGAGGGATCGTCGCCGTCTTCGACTCCGACGACCCCGGCAGAGAGAGGCTCACGTCGACCGTAGATTTCTCGGGTCGAAAGTCGAGCGTCACCACCACCGGACCTCCTTCGGGCAGTGGTAGGTCATCCACTCTCCCCGCGGCGGCGAGGTGACCGACCATGCCCTTGACCGATCGACGAATCTCGACCAAGTAGCCGTTCGGCCCGCGCACGGCCAGGAGACGGGCATCAGATGTGCCGTCACCGAACGCCTTCAGCTCGGCCCGGACAGTCACGGCCTGCTGCCCCCACGACGGCAACCGACGGCACATGGTCGATCGTTCCGAAGCCGGGTCAACGACGACAGACAGGGCGCGCCCGCCGCCGTCGTCCACCACCGATGCCAGACGGGGACCGTCACCGTCGCGATACCAAGCCGACGGGCCCGAATCGCCGGGAGCGAAAGACTCGAAGGAATCGTGCAGGACCAGCGACGAAGCTGTGTCCGACGGTTCTGGTACCGGCGGCTGCCCGCCATCGGGAAGGCCACCTTGCTGCACGGTCATCCACGAGCGGTGCACCGGGTCTATGGCCGTCACCATCAGACCCGAGAGTTCGGTGATGGTCGAGGGGGCCGCCAATGACCGGGATACACCTTGGGCCGCCTCCAACAGCACCTCTCCACGGCCAGACGAGAACTCGAGTCGGGTCACCGACCCTCGCTTCTCGGTCAGGGCCCATGGCCGTCTCGGAACTCCCGGCTCGGCGCGGGGTGGTTCGACCGCACCCACCACCGAAACCCGATCTTGGCCCGGGTCCACCACCAGCACGGGCTGAGAGAGGTGGTCCTCCCCCACAGCCACCACGGCCTCCCTGGATCTGTGAGCGGCCATCTCGACCAGGACCACCGAGGGAGCCCGGTCATTCGAAGTTCGCGAACGGAGCGACGTCGGTACCAACACGAGAACGGCATCGGGGTGATCCGGTCCCGACATCGCGGCATCGATTGCCTTGCTCCCGGACGCGCCCCACATCTCGTGGTGAACCACCGACCAAGATGCACCGAGTCGCGATGCCGAAGTCAGCTGATCGAGGGTCGCCGAGCGCCACACCAGGTGCAGAGCGTCGTGGTCGGCAAAGAACGCATAGGACCCGACATCACCACCGGCCAACTCATCAGGTAGCGCGGCAAACGGCGATACCTTCACGCCATTGGCGGCGACTTCTCCCAACAGGATCCGTCGATCCTTCAACTGTGTGAGCCAGATCCGCCCATCATCGGTGGTCGCGACCTGGATGCCTCCGGGAACACCGGCATCGGACACCTCGACGGGGAAGTCCGGATCCAGCAGCCACTGCGCTTGAGCCTCGTTCCAGCTGAAGCGGCTCACACGCGCCGCTTCTCGACGGTAGGACCGCGAGCCGACGGTCACCACCACCAGGTGTTTGCCACTGACCACGACATCGATGTCGATCGCGTCGCGGTCGTCGACCAGAACGCCCGTGTCCACCCACGAGCCAGGGGGACCTGCCAGGGCAAAGAGGTGGTGGCCATCGCCGGAGACCGCGAAGATCGACCACCACCGACCTTGTGTGAACCAGGGCCGCACCGACGTGGCGTCACTGACCTTGGTGTCGGGATGCAACTCTGGTCCGAGGAACGCTGGCGTTGGCTCTGCTCGCTCTGGCTTCTCCTGGCTGGCCCTGCTCATGCCGTCATCAGCCAGCACTCGGTGTTCGGTTGCCCGTGGTTCCGCAACCTGCACCAGATGGGTGGTAACGACCACCGTGGCCACCAACCCAACGGCCATGGACGCCAGAACCCGCACGCTTCGGAGATTCGCGACTCTCACCGCCCGCTGCGACCAACGACAGCCCGTACCGTCGCCCCCAGTATCCAGAGATCTACGGGTAGGCAGCAATGGTCGATGTAGCGGACGTCGAGGCGCAGCCGTTGATCGAACGTTGCCTCGTTGCGCCCCATCACCTGCCAGAGCCCGGTCATCCCGGGTCGGACCTCGAGCCGACGGGTGTGCCACAACAGGTAGGTCGACGAATCGAACGAAGTGGGCCGAGGTCCCACGAGGGACATGTTCCCCAGCAGCACGTTCAACAGTTGAGGAAGTTCGTCGAGGCTCGTCGCCCGGAGGACCCGACCCACCCGGGTTATGCGAGGATCGTCCAAGACCTTGAAGTCTGGGTAGGGCACGATGCTCAGGTGTTGGAGGGAGGCCTTCAACTCCTCGGCGTTGCGCACCATCGTGCGGAACTTGTACATCGCGAACCGTTGGCCGTGTCGTCCGGTCCGCTGTTGGACGTGCAGCACCCGCCCCGGCGAATCGAAGCGCACCGCCAGTGCGACGAGGACCAGTACCGGCGAGAGCAGCATCAGGAGCACCACAGACCCGACGACATCGACCGCCCGCTTCACGAACCGATAGCCACCCATCTCACCCCTCCGCTTCATGGTCGCCGTCCGCACTTCGGCCGCCC
>JBDTBS010000006.1:0-7278 GCA_039924035.1 Aquihabitans sp.
GGGGCCACCATCGACTTCGACAAACCCCCGCGGTGGAAAGAGGTGGCCACCGGCGGAACCTATGCCTGGCACGACCACCGGGTGCACTGGATGACCCCGACCACGCCACCCACCATGGCCGGCACCCGACGCATCGACATGGGCGGTGACGATGGGACCTGGGAGGTCGACCTGATCGTGGATGGCACGGCCACGGTCGTCAGCGGAGAGCTCATTTTGCTCTCAGCTCCCTCACCGCTGCCGTGGGTGGCCATCGGATTGTCGGTGGCCGGTGCGGTTGGGCTCATCGGAGTAGTCCGGGTTCGCGCGACCGGCCGCCCGCCCTACGTGGCCCTGGCCGCCGTATTGGCGGGAGCCGGCATAGCCGCGACCGTGGTCGGTTGGGCCGAGTGGCACGACGTACCCGATGGGGCTGGCGGCTCACCGTTCACAGCCATCGTTCCGGCCGTTGGGGCGGTGGCCGCCGCTGTTGCAGTGGCCGTATCAGCGTCCAGGGTCCGCCTAGTCGCCCTCCTGGCCTCGGTGGCGTGCATCGGGGCCTGGGCTTGGCTGCGGCGCCTCGTGGTGACCCGGGCCGTGCTTCCGACCTCGTTGCCCTTCGCGTTGGACCGTCTGGTGACCGTGGTGGCCTTCGGGTTGGCCGTCGGGGTGGCCGCCCTGGTGGTGTGGCATCCCCCGGCCCGTCGCCCCCTGAAGCAGTAGTCCACCGAGGGAGCCGACGGTCTGGGCACCAGATCATCGCCATTTCACCGAGATCGCCAGGTGAACCCTCACGGCTGATGACGGTCCGCCGATGGGGTACCTGATGGAGCAGGTCGTATCGATTCTCGAACAGGAGCGTGAGGTGCTCGACACCCTCTTGTTCAAGCTGGTCGAGACCCGTCTGATACTTGAAGCCGGCGAGATGCGATTCCTCTCACGAGCCACGCGCGAGGTCGAACGGGCCCGCAGCCGATGCCGCGAGATCGACTTGATGCGGGCCGCCACCGTGGCCCAACACCGGACCGGGGCCACGCTCCGGGACCTGGCCTCATCGGCTCGAGAACCGTGGCCGGGCATCCTGCGAGACCATCACGACGTCCTGGCACCCCTGGTGGCCGAGATCGAGATGACCGCCCACCTCAACGCGGAACATGCCCGAATCGGTCTAGATGCCATCCGGCTGACCCCCGTTGGCAACCCGTCCGCGCCGGAGAGCCCCAGGAGTGGCGATGCCGAGTTGACCCGGCTGGCCGCCGGAGCGTCGCTCGAAACCGTGCTGGGCACGGCAAGCCGGCTGCGCATGCCAGACCTGCTCGACTTCCTGCGCTGATCCACCCCGACCCGCGCCACGGGCACGTTGTGCGGTGCCATGTGAGCGGTGATGTCATCGCCGTGATCTTCAGTCCAAACGCGACGATGCCGACCGGACGGTCGGCATCGTCAGCACATCTGAACAGCGGTGATCAGGCGGAAGCGATCCTTCCACCAATGCGATCGTGGAACGGGGAAGCGTCGGCGATGGCCGTGGCGTAGCCGGCCTTCCGGCGAGCCACCCGACCCTGCGGCTCTTCGACCACATCGTCGCTGTTGCCGTACTGAGCGTTGATGCCCTCACGGAGCATCACCAACGCTTCGGAGCGCAACTGCGAAACCCGTGACTCGGTGACCCCGAGGAACGATGCCAGTTCCTGGGACTTGCGGCCTTCCAGGAAGTAACCCGCAACGACGATGCGGTGACGCTCAGGCAGAAGGTGCACCGCGTCACGCAGGTATGCGTGCAACTCGCGGTTCTCGAGCTCTTCGCTGGGCTCCAACGTCGACTGGTCGGTGAGGACCTCGACAAGCGTCAGGTCCTCTTCGCCGTCGTTGACGTCGTATTCGAGCGCCAGCACGACCGAGCGGAACATCTTGTCCTGCAGCCGGCGTAGCTCCTCTTGGCTGACCCCGAGCGCTTCGGCGGTCTCCGAAGGCGAAGGCATCCGCCCGAGGCTGCTGGCCAGACGCTGCTCGATCGATTCGAGGCGACGGGCCAGGTTGCGCACAGACCGGGGTGCCCAGTCGGCAGCTCGAACCGCGTCGAGGATCGCACCCCGAATGCGTTGGGCTGCGAACCGATCGAAGGGAACACCGCGTTCAGGTTCGTACCGTCGCGCTGCTTCCACGAGACCGAGGGCTCCAGCCGTAGCCAGTTCCTCCCGGTCGACATGTCGAGGGAAGTTCACCGCCACCTGGAAGACAACGTGCCTCACCAGTGGTAGATGCTGCTCGATCAGCTCTTGCGTTTTTGGGTCCGTCCCTACTCGCATAATCGCCCCTCTCGTCGGTACCCGTGTCCAGTGGGTGCTATCGGTTTCGGACCAATAGCCGAAAACCTTGAGGGAAAAGTGACACGAAACCGGCGTCTACGGGGGCTTTTGCAACGAAATGATCCGAACGGCCTATACGAAACACGTGACACCGATATCGATAACTAGTAGGCAAATCACAACGGTGTCATTTATCAGAATCCCGGCGTAGCTTCACCTCACGCCGATTTTGGCAGGGCTGGGTCAGCCGAACCGGGCGGCTTTGACGCCACGCCGGTGCAACTCGGCCAGAAACGGCTTCGGCTCCACCAGCTCGGCGAGCCCGGCAGCACCAACCCGGGTCACTCGACCGGTGCCGATCTCCACGGCCGTCAGCGCGGCCACCGCACCACCAGCGACGCCCGGCCGGTCCATCGCCCCGAGGACCTCGACTTGTATCCCGTCTTCGCCCCGCCCACGAACTTCGACTCGGACCGCACCCAGGCCAGCTTCGGGGTGAGGGCGGCGGAGCATCGGTAGGCGGGCCGTCAGGCGATCTCGCCGGGTGGCAGCCATGCGGGCCGTGACCCGGCCCACACCCTGGAAGGCCGGGACCAGCAACAAGGCATCGGGAAGCTCGGCCCGGTAGCAGTCGGCCGCCCCGATGGGGTCGGGAAACCAGCTCAGTTCCCGTCCTGAGCCAGCCTGTCGCCGCTGCCAGCCACCGTCACGCCAATCGATGGCCGTACCGGCCAGGGAGCGGTGGTGTTGGCGGGCGCAGGCCGGCCCGCCAGTACCCAGGCGGCTCACATGGATCTCATCGACCGCGTCGAGTGAATCGGCAGCCAGGCGGGCCAGCACGCAGGTGAGACCAGGGGCGAAGGCTGCCCCGACGGCCAGCGTGACATCACGCGACTCAGCTTCGGGACCGAGGTCGAGCAGGCTGGTGACGTCGGCCACCGAATCTGAGGTGGACACAACAGCGGTTCCGCGGCGCAAGTAGGTGCGAGCCGTTTCCAGGTGGTGGCCTGGCGGGGTGGCTAGGACGACGACATCGGCGTCAGGCAGATCGGGCCGGTCCGACCGTTGCCGACCGGCCTTCGACCCCAACGAATCGGCGACCTCGTCAGCCCGAGCTCGGCTGATGTCGCGCAGGATCACCTGCTCTACAGAATCAGTGGACGCCAGTTGTCGTGCGGCCCGGGTACCAACGGCCCCGAGACCAAACACGGCGATCCGCATCTATCGGAGCTCGTCGGGTGACAGTTCACGCCAGCCACCGCGCTGCGGCGGCGTACCGCCGGTGCCGCGAACGCGCAAGATGGCGGCAATACCGCCAGCGACCCCAAGGGCCACCAGTGCTCGACGGATCAACGTCACCTCAGGCTCCTGCTGCTCGGGGGCGGGGTTTTCGTGGGGCTAGCTGGATTCGAACCAGCGACCTCACCCTTATCAGGGGTGCGCTCTAACCAACTGAGCTATAGCCCCGAGCGGGAGCCGACGGTAGTGGGTTCAGGACCAGTAATGCGAACCAAACCACCACTCCGCCGGTATCAACGACGCCGAGGTGGGTCTTCCTCGATCACCACGACCCGGATGCCGCCGGTGATCTCACTGATCAAGTTGATCAGCGCGGTGGTGAGCACGGCCAGCACGGTGCCGGCCAACACACCAACAGCTCCGATGGCCGCGCAGGCCTTGAACATTCGATCGCCGTAGAAGCGGTAGTTCTCGAGGCCTACGTCGGCCAGGAACTTCTGAAGGTTCTCGATCTGACCACTCGAATAGGCGACGCCCCAGACCACGACCAGCGTGGCCAGCACGGTCAAGTACAGGCAGGTGAGCAATACCAGCGAGAGCTTCAACACCGACCACAATTCGATGCGGCGGATGACCCGTTTGACCCGTCGCCCTTGACGAGGGGCTTTGGCAGGGCTGGTGGCCGGTCGGGGGGTCTGGGCGGTGGCATCCCGGCCCGAGCCAACCGTGATGGGCGCTGCTGACGCCGAACGGGACGGAACAGGGCTTGTGGGCACACCGGTTGCGTCCGTCGGGCGGGAGCGGGACGTATCGGTGCGGGTCGTGTCGGTCCGGGTCGAGGCCGGTGACCCACCCTTGGGAGCTGAACCAGAAGTCCCCTCTGGCTTCGGGCCTCGCCTCAGTGGTGGTTTCGGCCCGCCGGGCTTGGCCGCCTTCGTGTTGCCGTCGCCGGACTTGGCATCAACAGGATTCTTCTGAACCGGCTTCTTCTTGACCGGCTTGTCGGTCCGGCTCTCTGGCGAGGCCACATCGGACTGGCCTTCAGCCGAATCCGGACGGGCGCCAGCTCCGGGCCGTGGCGGCCGCTTCGGGCCAGCCTTGGCCGAACCTCCGTCGCCACGGCCTGGTGTTTCGCCGGCGGCAAGGGGCTTGGCCGCCTTCACCACATCGGGCCCGGCGTCACCGGAGGGATTGGACACGTCGGGCAGTGTACGGGATCGCGGGTTGCCGACCCGGTTCGACACAAGGCTGGTCGTCGTCTTGCCTGGTCACCCCGTCTGGTCGACGGGTTCCCACCGGGCCCGAGCAGTGGCCCGCACCCCTCGGCGCTCCACGGTCACCTGCACCTCGCCACCGTCGTCGATGTAGTCGACCATCCGGGCATCGTTGGCCATTGCTATCTCCTGGGCGGCTTGTCGACCATCGACTGCTCCGGCCAGCGCGGAGGCATCAGCCGTCGCTTGAGCGGCACTGCGATGGGCCACCGTGGCCGACAGCTGGACCAAGCCGAGGGCCACCGCCCCGAACAGGACGAGGGCCACGGCCAGCAGGGGGACCACCTGCCCTCGCTGGCTCTTACGCCCGCGGGGGTCCTCGAATGAGCGAATCTTGGGCACCGCACACCTCCAATGAACCGGGTTGGGCCGGCTCTGAGTTCGTTTGGAGGAAGGCGGGAGACCGCGTGAGCAGCCTGTCGGGGCCGGCACACCGGCCCCGACAGGATCAATCCCTGGTTTCTTCGCTGAGCACCGGGGTCATGGTTTCTTCGTTCAGGACCGGAGCAACGGCGGCCACGGTGCGGCCACCCTCGACGCTCATCACCCGGACACCGGTGGCATCACGTCCCTGAGAGGAGATGTCTCGCACCCCCTGGCGGATCACGACGCCATCGGATGCGATCACGAAGATCTCGTCGTCGATGCCGACCATGAAGGCGGCGACCACGAAGCCCTTCTTGGCGGTGAGCTTGATGCCCCGCACGCCCTGGCCACCTCGGCCCTGCTGCTTGAACTTGTCGAGCTGGGTCCGCTTGCCGTAGCCGGCATCGGTGACGATCAGAATGGCCACGTCATCCCGGGCCACGTCGCAGGAGACCACAGCATCTCCGGGCTTCATCTTCATGCCCCGCACACCAGCGGTGGAACGCCCCATCGGGCGCACATCGTCTTGGGCGTAGCGAATGGTCATGCCGCTGCGGCTGACCATGAAGATCTCGTCCTCGTCGTTGACGGGGATGACCTTGACCAGCTCATCGCCGTCGCGCAGGTTGATGGCGATGAGACCGGCTCGCAGTGACGAGTCGTACTCGCTGAACCGGGTCTTCTTCACCTGACCGTTGCGGGTGGCGAAGAACAGGTACTGGTTGGTCTCGTAGTCGCGGGTGTCGATGATGGCCCGGACCTGCTCGCCAGGCTGCATGGGCAAGAGGTTGACGATGGCAGTACCCCGAGCGGTGCGCTCCATCATCGGGATCTCGTGGGCCTTGAGCCGGTACACCCGTCCGAGGTTCGAGAAGAACAACAGGTAGGCGTGCGCGGTGGTGGTGATGATGTGGGCGATGTAGTCCTCATCGCGCAGGTTGGCACCGGCTACCCCACGGCCTCCCCGGCCCTGGCTCTTGAAGGAATCGAAGGCCACGGTCTTGACGTAGCCCTTGGCCGACATGGTCATCACGAGGTCTTCGTCGTCGATCAGGTCTTCGATGTTCATGTCGCCGATGTCGAGCGTGACCTTCGACTGGCGGGGCTTGGCATAGGCCTTGCGGACCTCGCCCATCTCGGACTTGATCACACCCATCAGCACTTCGCGATTGCCGAGGATGGCTTCGTACTCGGCGATCTTGCGCCGCAGTTCCTCCATCTCCTCTTCGAGCTGCTCACGACCCAGACGGGTGAGGCGGTGCAACTGCATGTCGAGGATGTACTCGGCCTGCACTTCGGTGAACTCGAACGGTGCCGCCTGCAGGTGCTCGCGGGCATCGGCTTTGTCGGCCGAGGCCCGGATGGTGGCGATGATCTCGTCGATGAGATCCAGGGCCTTGAGCAGGCCTTCGACGATGTGGGCCCGGTCTTGGGCCTTCTTCAGTCGGAACTCGGTCCGCCGGGTGATGACCTCCACCTGGTGGTCGAGGTAGTGCATCAGCGCATCGCGCAGGTTGAGCGTGCGGGGCACACCATCCACCAGGGCAACGGTGTTGACCGAGAAGGTGGTCTGGAGTTGCGTGCGCTTGTAGAGGTTGTTGAGCACGATGAACGCCGGAGCATCGCGCTTCAGGGTGATCACGATCCGGGTCTCACCACCCGAGGACTCGTCGTTGGCATCGGAGATGCCCTCCAGATCTCGCGAGGCAACCAGTTCGCTGATCTTGGCCAGAACCGAGCGGGGACCGACCTGATAGGGCAGCTCGGTGATGATGATCTTGTCGCCACCCCGGTTCGACTCTTCGATCTCAGCAACGGCCCGCAGACGGATGGATCCACGGCCGGTGCGTTGGGCATCGAGGATGCCCTGACGGCCCATGATCAACGCCCCGGTGGGGAAGTCGGGGCCCTTGACGATGTTGGCGTTGACCAGGTCTTCGACGGAGGCTTCCGGGTTGTCGATCAGAAAGTTCGTGGCATCGATGATCTCGCCCAAGTTGTGGGGCGGGATGTTGGTGGCCATTCCCACCGCGATGCCTTGGTTGCCGTTGACCAGCAGGTTCGGGTAGCGGCTAGGCAGCACCAACGGCTCGGAGAACTCACCGGAGTAG
>JBDTBS010000007.1:0-8322 GCA_039924035.1 Aquihabitans sp.
CGCCAAGATCCTCGAGGTCCGAGCCGACCGGATCCGAGCCGCGGTCGATGCCGGCCGGGTGGCGGTGGTGGGCGGCGCCCAGGGCGTGTCCACCAACCACAACGTGACCTTCCTCGGTCGTGGCGGATCCGACACCACCGCGGTGGCATTGGCCGAATTTCTAGGTGGCGACTGCGAGCTCTACACCGATGTGCCCGGCGTGTTCACCACCGACCCTCGGGTCGTGCCCGTGGCCCGCCGGCTGTCGCACATCTCCTTCGACGAGATGCTCGAGATGTGCGCGGCGGGCTGCCCGAAGCCGGCCATGCGCGCCGTCGAGTTTGCCCGCACCCACAATGTGCGGCTCCACGTGAGGTCGGCCTTCACGTGGGAACCCGGTACCTGGATCAGCGACAAGGAGCCCGACATGGAAGACGCCATCGTCTCAGGGGTGGTCGGCGACGACTCCGAAGCCAAGATCACCATCCTCGGTGTGCCCGACCAACCCGGTGTGGCCGCCAAGGTCTTCAGGGCCATGGCCAATGACCACATCAACGTAGACATGATCGTGCAGAACGTGTCCGAGAAGGGGATCACCGACATCTCCTTCACGCTGCCCGCTGACGACCTCGACACGTGCGTTCGTCTGGCTAGAGAACTGGCTGCCGAGATCGGTGCCGACGAGGTCATCCCCGATGCTTCGATTGCCAAGGTGTCGCTGGTGGGTGCGGGTATGAAGACCAACCCCGGCGTGGCGGCCACCGTCTTCGAGACCCTGGCTGCCAACAACATCAACATCGAGATGATCTCCACTTCGGCGATCCGAATCTCAGTGGTGGTGGCGGGCGAGGAGTGCGACCGAGCCGTGTCGGTTCTGCACTCCGCATTCGGCCTCGACTCCGTCTGAAACGCCGGCGCTTTCGGCCCCGCTAGGTGGCCGGAGACGGAAATCGGATGTGATGATCACGGGGTACGCCGTTACCCTCGATGCCATGCGTATTGGAATAGTTGGAGCAACAGGTCAGGTCGGCGGCGTCATGTTGGGGATCCTCGCGGAGCGAAAGTTCCCGTATAGCGAGATCCGCCTCTTCGCCTCGTCCCGTTCGGCTGGCCGCACCATCGACGTGGCCGGCAAGCCGGTCACCGTCGAAGATGCTGAGACCGCAGACTTCTCCGGGCTCGACATCGTGATGTTCTCCTCGGGCGGATCCTCGTCCAAGGCATTGGCACCGAAGGTCGCCGCCGCTGGCCCTGTGGTCATCGACAACTCGTCGGCTTGGCGCCTCGACCCCGATGTGCCACTCGTGGTGGCCGAGGTCAACGGCCATGCTGCCAAAAATCGCCCCAAGGGAATCATCGCCAACCCCAACTGCACCACCATGGCGGCCATGCCCGTCCTCGGCCCCCTCCACCGTGAGGCCGGGCTGAAGTCCATGGTCGTCTCCACCTACCAGGCCGTGTCCGGCGGCGGTCTGGCTGGTGTATCCGAGCTCGACGACCAGGTGAAGAAGGTGGCCGACAACGCCGCCGCTCTCACCTTCGCCGGTGATGCTGTCGAGTTCCCGCCCGCCGAGAAGTTCCCGACCACCATTGCCTTCAACGTGGTGGCCCAGGCCGGCGACTTCGTAGACGACGGCCTCGATGAGACCGACGAGGAGCAGAAGCTCCGCAACGAGACACGCAAGATCCTCGACATCACCGACCTCAAGGTCTCGGGCCTGTGCGTGCGGGTCCCGGTGTTCACCGGCCACTCGCTGGCCATCAACGCTCGCTTCGCCAAGCCCCTGTCACCCGACATGGCCCGACAGATCCTCGACTACGCCCCTGGCGTGGAGCTGTCCGACCTGCCCAACCCACTGGCGGCCGCCGGTAAGGATTCCACGTTCGTGGGCCGGATCCGCAACGACGAGACGGTGGAAAACGGGCTGGCCCTCTTCCTGTCCAGCGACAACCTGCGCAAGGGCGCGGCCCTCAATGCCGTGCAGATCGCCGAACTGGTAGCGGCCGAGCTCAGCGCCTGAACCCGCCTACCCAGTCAGGGGCAGGCGCAGGGCAGCGCGCCACAACGGGGGCAGCCGTCGGCGTAGCGGGCCGCGGCCTCCTGGAGGGGTAGGTCGAGTTGGTGGGCCAACGAGGCCAGCCAGGCCAGCACGTCGCCCAACTCGTGACGCTGCTCGGCCACCGTCCCTTTGCGCACCTCCTGGGCCAGCTCGCCGAGCTCCTCGCACAGCCAGGCCACGGTGGCGGGGATGCCTCGCTCGGCATCCCGGGCCCCATAGGTGCGGGCGATCACGTCCTGAAACTCATCGATCTGCACGATGCCGAGCGTAGGAGCAGAAAGGTCCGGCCGGACCACCGTTCAGGGGGACCGTGAGGAAACGGCCCGTTGTTGGCCCATACGCTGCTGGACATGTCTGGCATCGGACCGCTCGGTCGTCTCAAGAACAAGGTCAACGCCTCCCTGACGGCTCGGAAGAAGCGAGCGGCCGGGACGTCGTACCCATCGAAGGCCGCCGCGGACGACGACCACAACGGAACCGGTGGCATTGCCGTGTCCTACGCGCCCGAGAGTGACGGTGAAGCCGATCCCGGCGAGGTCGTGTGGGCCTGGGTGCCTTACGAAGACGACCCCAGCCAGGGCAAGGACCGGCCGGTGTTGGTGTTGGGCTGGGATGGACCTCTGCTGGCTGCAGTCCAACTGTCCAGCAAGGATCACTCCGAACGTAACGATGCCCACGAGTGGGTACCGGTCGGTACCGGTGGGTGGGACCGCGAGGCCCGCCCGAGTTCCGTGGATGCATCCCGTCTGCTGCGGCTGGATCCGATGGCCGTGCGCCGCGAGGGAGCGGCGTTGGATCGGAGTCGCTTCGATGCGGTGCTGGCCCGAGTGGAAGACCTACACGACTGGCATCGCTGACCGCGGTCGGCCGTGCTGAGGCTCCGCGCCAGGCCGGCTCACGCGCCTATCAGCCGAGAAAAAGTGATGCCCCCGCCTCAATCCGGGGCGGGATCCGGAGAGGCGGGGGCACCAATGGAAACGATAGCGCTCCGCAACGCGTCTCACACATTCGGGTAGGAGTCATATTTCACATCTCGAACAGCTGTCGACATTCTGTGCACAAGTCCAGAACTGGTCCCTCCCGATTCGTCCTGCCCTTGTGCTCGACGCTGACATGAGCGAACCTGTATGCGGTTCGCGGCGCCGCCGTGGTCGTACCATCGGGTCAGTCGATGTAGCTGGAGGGGACCGTGACAGTCACCGAGAAGCATGAGACCGGCGGCCGGGCCGTGGTGTTCGACGAGTCGACCGGCAGGTTGATCATGGGCGAGCACTCCCGCCAACTGCCTGCTGAGCCCAGCAACCGCACCGTCCTCGAACGCTACGTAGACCTCGTCGGCGAGAGCCGCGGTCGGCGCATGATCGACACCCTGCACCTGCGCGAGGAGGATCTCGACGCGCTGTCCAAGGCCCTCGACCTGGACGCAGCCCGCCTGGTGACCCAGATCGAAGCGGTCCTCGGTGCCACCCCCGACGAGGCCCGCGGCCTATTGGCCCGACTGCGTGAGCACAGGCTCAGCGTCGGTGTAGCGGTGGTTGCCGTTGCCGCGGTGGTTGCCGGTGGCGCTCTGGCCGCGTCGGTGGGCGGTTCCGACCCCGCCCCCGCTCCCGCTCCGGTGGCAGCAGTGGCCGCTCCCACGGCCAGCGCCGCCGACCTGGGCGCACAGATCGAGCCCCCGCTGATCGACGGTGAGATCTTCGACATCTTCGACGTGGAACTGGCCCCCGCCGTTTCCGTCGTCGCTCCCGGCGCAGAGGGCGAAGCCACCAGCGACGTCACCCCTGATCCCGGCACGCCCACCGATGTCGACAACGAGCTCACCATCACCGAAGAGGGCGTCGGCCTCATCCCGCCAATATCGATAGTCAACCCCGACCACTGAGCAGTCCCAACCGCGGGCCCGCTCCCAAGGCAGTGGTATGGCATGGATCTGGGGATATCCCGTCTGTTGTCGGGGCGACTGGACATGGACGCATGGTGGCCAGCGCGGCGTCTCCGGGTTCCAAGGGCGGAGGTCGGTCGTTGCCGGACGATCCACTCAGAAGCTCATCGCGGACAGATCCCGCTCCTGGCGGACAGAAGCAGGGTATGGACACGATGAGCGACGACGATGCGATCGGCGCCAGTGATATCGGCCCCCGTCGTTCGCTTGACCGAGCCAGCCTTCAGTGCCTTGCTTGGGAGAACTAGGTCGACCCGTCGTTGCTGCTGGCCCGGCGTCCTCGCCCGGTCTCCACCAGAAGCTCATCGATGAGGTGTCCGAGGTGTTTGCGGATCTGTTCGTCCATCGCCAGCGCCAGTTCCTCTGCCACCACGCCCCCGGCCAGGGGGCGAAGGCCCTGCGCTACTCCGATGATCGCGGCTTGTTGGCCCGAGTCGTTGCCGGCCAAGGCCGATTCAGCATCTTGGAGGAGCCGGTCGGCCACGAGCATGACGAGTTGGTGGGCGATGGGCTGCACACCTTTGGCAATCAAGCCGCTCTGAGCAATCGCGACGTCGAGCGGGACACCGGCTTCGACTAGATCTCGGCCGGCTCGAAAGGCGCGCGGCTTGCGGACGAGGTATCGCCGTTCGGGCAGTGCGACATCGCCATCGATCGGTTCGATGAGTCCGACGCGTGTCGAAGCATCGACTCGAGTGCCGTCGGTATCGCCGTAAAGCTTCATCAGCTGGGCCCCGGTCAGCACGTTTCCCATGCCGCTGGGAGTGGGCTCCAGCAGCGCAGCTTCGACGCCTAGCAGCTCCGCGACATCCACGCCTCGGGCTTGCCCGGCGAGTAGCTCGCCGATGTTGGCGAGGGTGTACCCGCGCCCGATGAGCTTGCTGATCAACTGCAATCGATCGAGGTGGGAGTCGTTGTAGAAGGCGGACCGCCCTCTGCGCTCCGGCGGGGCAAGGATGCCGTGATCCCGGTAGGCGCGGAGGTTCCGAACCGTCGTCCCAGCCTTGATGGCCAACTCCTCGGCACGATACTCCACGTCAAAAACCTACCAGGACCACCCACCTCGATATGCCCCACTGTCGACAGTCGACAGTTGACGGGATGCATTCTGGCTTGATCTCGGGCCCTTTCGGCTGTCGACACCGATAGCAGTCCCGACTGCAGACAATGTAAGAGGTGACAGTTGGCACTGTCTGGTACCGTGACCGATATCACGTCCTTCTGGGGTGCGCTGTGGAAACCGCAGAGAGGCAGCTGGGTGCGTTCTCGGCTCGCTTTCGCAACGTTTCTTCGCTTCAGGCAACGCGATGCAACCGTCCTTGTCCAGTACCGCGCGGAGGCCCCATGCGCTTCAGTGATATCCGAGACCATGACCTTCCGCTCGGACGGTTGTCGGCATGGATGGCATCGGATGCCACCCTCGCCCACGCTGCCGTCCGGACCGCAGATCCTCGAGGGCCATCCCACAACCAGCACGGACACATCAGCCACGCATTGACGCGCCGTGTAGACCCTGATCTCTTCGACTTCCTCTTGGAGCCGACCGGGGAGCCGCACAAAGCCGCTCCCACGGGCTGGCTGGGAGTCTCCTTCGAGGTCCCGTCGGTCAGTGGTCACTGTCTCCGGCGAGCGTTCGAGGCCTGGATGTGCCGTCACGAAACGCTCCGCAGCGGCTTTCGCCCCCACGGTGCTGGTGTCGTCGACGCCGAGATCGAACGCTTCACCTTGGAGCCCGACGAGGTGCGACTCGATGAGATAGATCTCGGGGCGTTCACCGATGCCGCGGCTCTCACGGCCACGCTCGACGACTTCTTCAACAGGTGCACCGACGCTGTCACCTGGCCGACCTTTGCCTTCGCTGCTATCTCGTCGGCCAAGAGCACAACGGTGATCCTGGCCTTCGATCATGTCAACGTCGACGGGTACTCCATCCTCTTGGCGGCCGGTGAGATACGAGAGCTCGTAGACGCAGACCGTGAGGGGCGCCCGAGCCGGTTGCCTCCGGTACCGAGCTATCTCGACTTCGTCCAGACCGAGTTGGCGGTTGCCTCCGAAGCCCCGGAATCGCATGAAGCCGTCGACACGTGGAGAGAGTTCCTGGGCGACAGCGGCACGCTCCCCGGCTTCCCGCTCTCCGACGGGCTCCCCCCGGGCTCGCAGATTCCCCAAGAGGCGCGCTGCATCCCCATCCTCACTGATGCGCAGGGCGCGGCCTTCGGGGCCTGGTGCCGGGCCAACGGCGTCAGTGCGGCATCCGGGTTCTTGGCCGCGATGTCTCTTGCCTTCACCCGGGCCGGTAGCGAAACCGTCAACGCTCAGGCTTCGTCCGAAGGAACGGGGTCCGATGTCGTCGGCTTCCGCTCCCTCGTGTCGACCCACACCCGCCACGAGGCGCACTGGGCCGAGGCACTCGGTTGGTTCACGGCAATCGCTCCATTTGCAGTGGAGTTCGGGGCCGACCGGGAACTCATCGACGTTCTGCCACTGGCGGCCGATGCCTGGACGACCGGCAAGCGAGGTGCAGGACTTCCGATGTCGCGCATCAGCGACCTCCTCGATGTTTCGCTCCAGCCTCGCTTCGTCGTGTCCTATCTAGATGCCAGGTACGTCCGGTCCGCGAGCCGCTGGGAGACATGGAACGCGCATGCCATCCTCGGTGACGTCGGTCCCACCGACGAGGTCTACGTCTGGATCAACCGGATGCCGACTGAGACCTACCTGACGTGGCGCTTTCCCAGCAATGAGGTCTGCCGGGCCCAGATCGAAGCCGTCACGGAGTCCATGCGGCAGATCATCCTCGACAGCCTTTCGCTTGGAACTGAACCAGTTCACTCTTCAGAGGAGATCAACGCGCAATGGTAGTGATGGCCAGACTTTCAGATCACCCGACGCAGGGTGGCCGGGTGATCGATTGGACGCCGAACCAGGCGACCCTCGATGCCATGGCCGCCGCCCCTCCCACTGGCGTGACCCCTTCGTTGATGCAGGCGGCGCACCTTGCGTTGGCCAAGAGCAAGAACCGTGAGGGCTACACCGACAGCAGTTGGTTGTGCGTCGCTTTCGAGTTGCCGGGCCCGTTCGATGTCGACGCGTGGACGCGGACGATCAACTACTGGCTCGGTCGCCACGGCGGGATGCGCAACTGGTTCACCGCCGATGGCGATAGCGAGGACACGCCGCTCGAGCGTCATGAGTTGGCCTCCGAGGACGTCGCCTTCGAGCCGATCTTCCACTCCGACGAGGTCACGGCCGAGGGCATGCTGGAGCACGTCCGCCAGCAGATGGATGTCTGGGCGGTGCCGCTAGGACGTTTCGGCTACACCTTCACCGCGGTGGTCGGCGATGAAAAGACCATCGTCTACTTCGGTTCGGACCACAGCTACACCGACGGCGTGTCCTGTCTCCTGTCGGTGTGGGAACTCTCCACGATCTACGACTGCGAGCGAGCCGGCACCACTCCGGAACTTCCGGAGGTGGGCTCCTACCCCGACTACTGCGTCGAAGAGCGTGAGCGGGCCGACGGTTTCAACATCGATTCCGAGGGGGTGCAGGACTGGCTCTACTTCCTGCTGCGTGGCGGTGGCGAGCTACCCCGATTCCCAGTCGATCTCGGCATGACCCCCGGGATCAAGGTTCCTTTGGTCCCCGTCTACCAGGAGCTGCTCGATGCCGGGCAGGCCCACGACTACGAGACGGTGGTGAAAGATCTGGGTGGAACCTATGCGGGTGGCCTCTACGCGGCCTGTGCCATGGCCGCGCACGAGATGGGAGCGGCATCGTCGTATCGGTGTCTCAACCCGGTGCACAGCCGCTGGTCATCCGAGTGGATGCTGGCCATGGGATGGTTCATCAACCTGGTCCCGCTCCATGTCGTCATCGAGCCCGATGACACGTTCGGCTCGCTGGTCCGTCGGGTGCGCCAAGAGTTCCGCGACACGAAGGCTGCCGGCGATGTTCCCACGCTGCGAGTGACCGAGATCCTGGCCGAGTACATGGACTTCGACACGAACTCCTCGGAACGGCCGCCGATTATGTCCTACCTAGACGGCGCAATGATCCCGGGCCACGAGAAGTGGCTCGAGCAGAACTTCTGGGGTCTCACCGGCGCCGGCGACGATGACGACGTCTACGTTTGGATGATGCGGATGCCCGGCAGCACCTACGTCACCTGCAGCGCCCCGGACACGCCACAGGCAGTGCACGCGGTGACCACGTACTTCGCTCGGGTCGCCGAGATCCTGCAGGAAGTGGCCCGCACCGGTGGCGATGTCGCCATGGGTCCCGCCGGCATCCTCCAGCCTCAGACGGCCTGAGGTCGCCTCCGAGCAGCCTCAAGCCGCT
>JBDTBS010000008.1:0-18122 GCA_039924035.1 Aquihabitans sp.
CACCTCGGCCATCTCGGCGTCAGGTCCGCCCTCGGCGATGACCTTCTGGGCGGCGAGCGCCTGCACGCCCATGAGCCAGCCGGCCGCCACCGTGGCGAACAGGCGTTGGTAGGGCGTGGCCGCCGACAGTGCCTGTACGGGGTCGGCCATACCTTCGGAGAGGATCCAGTTGGTGGCCTCTTCGAGTGCCTCGATGGCCGCAGAGAGCTCTCGGTGGATGGGCTCCAGCACCTCACCGGCATCGGCCAACTCAGCCAGGGTGGCCTGCATGCGGGCCACCTGGTCCTGGTATACGCCACCACCCCGCATGGGCAGCTTGCGCCCGACGAGGTCCATGGCCTGGATGCCGTTGGTGCCCTCGTAGATCTGGGTGATCTTGCAGTCCCGGTAGAACTGCGCGGCTCCGGTCTCCTCTATGTAACCCATGCCTCCATGAACACTGATGCCCAACGAGGTGACGAGTTCGGCGATGTCGGTGCAGTAGCTCTTCACGAGTGGGATCAGGATGTCGACCTGCTCGTCGGCTGCGGTGCGGGTGGCTTCGTCGGCACCGTGGCGGGCCACGTCGATCTGTTCGGCGGTCTTGTAGGACAGGAGCCGCATGGACTCGGTGTAGGCCTTCATGGTGAGGAGCTGACGGCGAACGTCGGGGTGCTCGATGATGAACGACTTCTCGCCACGGGCGGCGCCGGGGGCGTACCCCTGCTTGCGCTCCTTCGCGTACGACAATGCCAGCTGGTACGAACGCTCGGCCAGGCCGAGACCTTCCACTCCGACGCCGAGACGGGCGTTGTTCATCATGGTGAACATGTAACGCATGCCGGCGTTCTCTTCTCCGATGAGGTATCCCACCGCACCGTCGGAGTTGTCGCCGTAGGCCAGCACGCAGGTGGGGCTGCCGTTGATACCCATCTTGTGCTCGACCGACACGATGTGGACGTCGTTGCGGTCGCCCAGGGTGCCATCGTCGTTCACCAGGAACTTGGGCACGATGAACAGTGAGATGCCCTTGGTGCCCACCGGCGCGTCGGGGGTGCGGGCCAGCACGAGGTGCACGATGTTGTCGGTGAAGTCGTGCTCACCGAAGGTGATGAAGATCTTGCTCCCCGAGATGCGGTAGGAGCCGTCTTCCTGCCGGTCCGCCCTGGTGCGCAGGGCCCCCACATCGGAGCCGGCATCGGGCTCGGTGAGGTTCATGGAACCGGTCCATTCACCCGACACCATCTTCAGGAGGTACTTCTCCTTCTGCTCCTCATCACCGTGGTGGAGGATGGCATCGATGGCCCCCTGGGTGAGCAGCGGGGCCATGGCCAGGGCCATGTTGGCGCTGTTCATCATCTCCTGCATGACGATGCCAATTATCCAGGGGAAGCCACCGCCGCCATAGGCCTCTTCGAAAGGAACCGCACCCCAGCCGGCTTCGACATAGGCGTCGTAGGCCTCTACGAAGCCGGTGGGGGTGATGACCTGGTCGCCTTCGACCCTGGTGCCTTCCTCGTCGCCCACCGCATTGGTGGGGGCCCACACCTCGGACATGAGCCGGCCGAACTCTTCGAGCACACCATGCACCGAGTCGTCGTCGATGCCCTCGTAGGGCTGCAGGGTGCGTAGTCCCGCCATGGGGGTGACGTGGTCGAGGACGAACTTGATGTCGCTGAGCGGCGCTGTGTAGTCGGACATAGGTCACAACGCTAGGTCAATGCCCTGCGCCATCCCCACCCCACAATCTGATGGTCTGTCAGGTCAAAGGGCCAGTACGGGTCGAGCGAATACGTGCACGCTCTACATTTGAGCGATGGCACGCAGGATCCTGGTGGTCGAAGACGAGGCTCTCATCGCCGACGCGGTGGCGGCCCGTTTGCGCAGCGAAGGCCACGAGGTTCAGTTGGCTGCCGACGGACCAAGTGGTGTGGCCCAAGCACAACGGTGGGACCCCGACTTGGTGATCCTCGACCTGATGCTGCCTGGCATCGATGGCCTGGAGGTGTGCCGTCAGATCCAGCGCGACCGGCACGTACCAGTGATGATGCTGACCGCTCGTGACGACGAGACCGACCTCGTGATCGGTCTGGCCGTCGGGGCAGACGACTATCTGACCAAGCCGTTCTCCATGCGCGAGCTGGTGGCCCGCGTTCAAGCACTCCTCCGCCGGATGGACGCATTGAGCGGGACCACCGCCAGCCGTGACCTCCACCTGGACGACGACATCGAGATAGACGTCGATGCCAGACGGGTTCGACAGCACGGTGAGATCGTCCACCTCACCCCGACCGAGTTCGACCTCCTGGTCTGCCTGGCCGAGCGCCCCGGCCGGGTGCTCACCCGCGAGCGGCTGCTACGTGACGTGTGGGGCTACCGCGACGGGTCAGGAGCTCGCACTGTCGACTCTCACGTTCGGGCCCTGCGGCGAAAGCTCGGTGACAGCACCGTGCGCACTGTGCATGGCGTCGGCTACGCGCTCGGTGAGTCCGATGTCGAAACCACCCACGACGATGGGGACCTCTGAGGTGGGCAACCCCCTGAGCCAGATCCGGTCGATCAAGGTCAAGCTGAGCATCGTCATCATCGCTGCTGTGATCAGCACGTTGGCGGTCAACGAGATCGGCCTGATGCTGAACTTCCGAGCTGGGTTCCGTGCTGGGGTGGCGGCGATCATCGCCCTCGGCCTGGTGCAGTTGATGAGCCGGGGCATGACATCCCCGCTGAGGTCCATGGAGCGGGTGGCCACCGCAATGTCGTCGGGCAACCTGACCGAACGGGTGGCGGTGTCGTCAGCTGATGAGGTGGGCCGCCTGGCGGTCGCTTTCAACCTGATGGCCGACGAACTGGCCGAGGTGGACCGGCAACGGCGAGACCTGGTGGCCAACGTCTCCCACGAGCTACGCACTCCCATCTCCGCCCTGCGGGCCACCCTGGAGAACCTCGACGATGGCGTGGTCACCGCTGATCCTGCCCTGGTGCGCACGATGCTGGCCCAAACCGAGCGGCTGCAACGTCTGGTCAGCCAACTGCTCGACCTCAGCCGTCTCGAATCCGGGGCCACGCCGCTGCACCGCCTGCGCTTCCCGGCCGCAGACCTACTGGAAGCAGTGGCCGACGAGGCCGCGCTCCATTCCCCCGATCTGACCTTCACCGTCGACGTCGACCCACCTGAGCTGTCCTTGGACGGCGATCCCGAACGCCTCCATCAAGTGTTCGCCAACCTCGTCGACAATGCGGCTCGGTTCACGCCCGACGGGGGGACCATCGTGCTGCGGGCCCGGCGAACCGACCACCTGGTCACCTTCGAGGTCCTCGACGATGGTCCCGGCATCCCGCCGGCAGCCATCACCCGAGTGTTCGAACGCTTCTACCGCACCGACGAGGCCCGCAGCACCGACGTAGGTGGATCAGGCCTCGGTCTGGCCATCGCTCGATGGGTGGTCGACCTGCACCACGGCCGCATTCGGGCCGAGACCCGCGACCCTCACGGTTGTCGAATGGTGGTGGAACTACCCGCCGACGGACCAGCCAGCGATGAGGTTGCCATTACTCGATGACGATGTCGTCCAGACCCGGATGCTCCGCGGGGAACTGGGGATCCATCTCTTTCAACGTCTCGAGGAGGATCTGCAACACGGCCCAGTCGCGGTACCACTTTCGGTCGGCGGGGACCACGAACCACGGCGCTTCATCGGTGGTGGTCTCCTCGATGGCATCGGCATACGCCTCCTGGTAGTCGTCCCACCGATCCCGTACCTCGAGATCGGCCGGGGAGAACTTCCAACGTTTGGTTGGGTCGTCGAGCCGGGCCTGGAATCGTTCCTTCTGCTCATCCTTCGAGATGTGCAACATCACCTTCACGATGACGGTCCCCGAGGCCACCAGGTGGTCTTCGAAGTTGCGGATGGTCCCGTAGCGGGCCTTCCACACCGGCTTCGGTACCAACTTGTTCACCCGCACGATGAGCACGTCTTCGTAGTGAGACCGGTTGAACACCGTGATGTGGCCGGCTGACGGAACGCGACGGTGAATGCGCCACAAGAAGTCGTGGTTCCGCTCTTCTTCGCTCGGTTGCTTGAACGACGCAACCCCTACGCCTTGAGGGTTCACACCGCTGAACACCTTGCGAATGGTGCCGTCCTTGCCTCCGGCATCCAAGGCCTGGAGGACCACGAGCACCGAGCGACGATGTTCAGCCCACAGCCGTCGCTGGAGGTCGGCCACCTCCCCGACCAGTTCGGCCGATGCCGCCTTGGTCTCCTTCTTCTTACCTGGAGCCCCCGAGGTGGACCGGGTGTCGATGCCTTCCAGGTCTGGGCGGGTACCCGCCTCGATCTGCCAACGGGTGCGGTGATCTGCCATGGGCCAAAAGTACGCCCGATGCGGCCATCGTGCAGGCATGACCGAAACTGTCACCGTACGATGCTCTCCGAACGTCAGAGACCGACGATGCACAGGGGAAGCAAACATGTTCGATCTCGTGATCCGCAATGGCCTGATCGTGGACGGAACAGGTGGTGAACCATGGGTCGGTGATATCGCCGTGCAAGACGGGGTCATCGCCGAACTAGGAACCGTCGATGGGCCCGGAACCCGGGAGATCGATGCAACGGGACGTATCGTCACGCCCGGCTTCGTCGACATCCACACTCACCTCGATGCGCAACTGTCGTGGGATCCGCTTGGCACATCCTCGTGCTTCCATGGCGTCACGTCGGTGGTCATCGGGAACTGCGGTGTCACCTTCGCCCCCTGTCGACCCGAGGACCGTCAGGGCCTCGCCGAGATGATGGAATCGGTGGAAGACATCCCCGCTCAGGCGATCATGACCGGCCTGACGTGGGATTGGGAGACCTACGGCGACTACCTGGCCGACCTCGACCGGCGCCCCAAGGGTCTCAACGTGGGCGGCATGATCGGCCACAGTGCCATCCGTCGCTATGTCATGGGCGACCGAGCCACCGAAGAGCCGACCGCGGCCGACGTAGATGCCATGGTCGCGCTCGTGGATGAAGCAATGTCTGCTGGAGCTCTCGGCCTCTCGTCGAGCCGCACGGTGCTCCACAAGGGAGCAGATGGTCAGCCCATCCCCGGTACCTACGCGTCGATAGACGAACTGGTGGCTCTCACTGGTGTGCTCGGGCGCCACGGCAAGGGCGTGTTCGAAACGGCAGCCATGCTCGGCTCGCAGAACGGCGCCACCCCGGAGAGCACCATCGAGGAAGTGGGAATTCTCGCTGAGGTCAGCCGGGCCAGCGGTCGTCCCGTGTCCTTCGGTCTCACCGAGACCATCGCCGGCGGCCACCTGCACCGCCAGGTCCTCGAACTGGTGGCTGAACACAACCGGACCGGAGCCCGCGTGCATCCCCAGACCACCGTCCGGTCTGTCGGCGTCCTGTTCGGACTGGCCCACCACTCTCCCTACGGGGCCTGTCCGGCGTGGCAAGCCCTGTTGGGGTTGCCATTCGACCAGCGCTTGGAGGCCATTCGAGAGCCGGACCAAAGGGCTCGCCTGATCGCCGAGGCTGACGCCAGCGACGGCATCGCCCCAGACCGGCTGTTCCCACTCGACACGGTTCCGGCCGACTACCGACTCGATGCCGACCGGTCGCTGGCTGCCCGGGCCGCCGCCGCTGGCACCACCCCAGCCGCCTACTGGATCGACCTGCTCGACCGCACCAACGGGGCCTGCCTGCTCAACTGGCCGTTTCTCAACCAGACACCCGCCGAGGTCGAACACCTGCTCGCCGACGAGAACGTGGTACTCGGCTTGGCCGACGCTGGGGCCCAGGTCGGCCAGATCATGGACGCCAGCCAACCCACGTGGTTCCTGGCCCACTGGGTCCGGGACCAGAATCTCTACGGACTGGCCGAGGGTGTCGCCCGACTCACCTCCATTCCGGCCGGACTGTTTGCCATTCCCGACCGAGGTGTGTTGGAAGCTGGCCGACCCGCCGATCTCAACGTCATAGACCTCGAGGCCTTGGCTCTACCGCTACCCAGCTTCGAGCACGACTTCCCCGGTGGCGCCGGACGTTGGGTGCAAGGGGCGTCGGGCTACGACCTCACGATGGTCAACGGGGTGGTCACCGTCGATGAGGGCCGCCACACCGGAGCACTCCCCGGCGTGACCCTCCGCAGCTGATTCAGCGGTTGGCGTCGAGCTCGAGGTTGTGGGCTACGAGTTCGTCCGACGCGATCTCGTCATCGGTGGCCACATCGACCTGCGCCTCATCAGTGCCATGAGGCAGGAATGCCATGGCGCTGGTGCGGAGCCGGATCCGGCGACCCCCGGCCGCCAAGGAGGCTTCGCCGCGTACGACGGCCACGAAGCGTCCGGTGTCGTCGACGGTGACCAGCACGGTGGTGGCCGACGGGCACTGCAACACGATGCCATCGGTGGTGACGGTGACGGTGCGCGCTTCGTCACCAAGTGCCACCCAACACCAGCCCCCGGCCAGAGCGACCGACAACGTGCTGTCGTCGTCGTTCACGGTCACTTCGGACTCGGGTGAGATCCGGATCATGCCGTGGTCCATCTCGATCACGCCGTCGGCATCGACAGCGAGCAGGCGAGGCTCCGGCGTTTGGGCCGAGGCGACCGGCGGATCGACCGGCGGTGCAGCGACGTGTTCGGCTACCGGTTCCGGTTCAACGGGGGTCGCTATCGGAACCGCCGCAGCCACTGGAGGACCATCGGTGTCATCGGCCCCGTCCAGGGCCGGCAGGTCCAGATCGGGAAGCGGGCTCAACGCCCGTCCCGAGCCATGACGGGTACGGCGCACGGGGCCGTTGATCAGGCCACCTGCCGCACCACCGGACGTGGGCACCAGGGGTGCGGTATCTGATCCGAGCCCTTCGGTGCTCGCTGGTACCCGGTCGGACGTGAACAGTTCGCCGAACAGCACATCGCCGACCGGCCCATCGCCGTCGCCGACCGTAGGGGCGGTGGCTTCAGGCGCAACCGCTGGTGCTACTGGTGCTTCACCAGGCGAGACCCTCCGTAGCCGATTGAACCGAAACCGTCCCGGGGCGCTATCGGTCTCTTCGAGCTCGGCCTGGCCGATACGTTCTTCGGTTGGAGGTGGCGGGGTGTTCACCGGTTGTGGGGTGACACCGGGGTGCCACATCTCCTGCGGCCGCACTGGATGGGGAGCAGGCTGGTTGCTCCGGGCGCGAGATTCGAGCTCGGCTAGGAGCGATCCGCTGATCAGCCGCTCACCCCCCTGACCCTGAACTTCGCCGGCTTCGCTGGTTGGCGTCGCTTCCCCTGGTGATACCTCATCGACCTCCGCTGGCGCGCTCACGGGCAGCGCCGCCGTCGCATCCGGCGAGAAAACCATGGGACCGGCAACTCCCGCGCCGCCCTGCGGCGGTGGGGGCATAGGTGGGTCGTCGCTGCCGCGCTTGGACCGTCGGCCGAACAGAGCGGCTGACATCATCAGGGATGCTATGGATGCGACGGCGAGTACCACCCTTCTGATATCGGCAGGAAGCGGACGAATCTGAGTGGTGGTGGACGGCGATGGTCCGGCGATACCGTCAGCGCCGTGCCCGAACTCCCCGAAGTCGAAACTGTGCGCCGGGGTCTCGATCCGCTCGTGCGGGGACGATCGCTGGTCGATGCTTGGGGTCATCCATCGGCCAAGTTCGCGTCAGCTACCGATGCCATCGGATGCGAGGTGGAGGGTGTCGACCGTCGGGGCAAGTACCTGCTCCTGCGTCTCGACGATGCCCGCACCCTCGTCATCCACCTGGGCATGACCGGCCAGCTCCGAGTGGCTCCGGCCGAGATACCCCCGGATCCTTACGATCGAGCATGGTGGCTGATGTCGGACAGGCATCGGCTCTGCTACCGAGATGTGCGACGGTTCGGACGCATCGCGGTCCTCGGCGACGACCTGCGAGCCTTGCCGACCCTGGCCGCGCTCGGCCCAGAGCCGTTCGATCCCGCCTTCTCCCCCGAGCATCTCTGGCGGTCGCTGCGGGCCAGTTCGGCTCAGATCAAGACGCAGTTGCTCAACCAGAGGGTGGTGGCCGGCGTAGGCAACATCTATGCCGACGAAGCCCTCTGGCGGGCCCAGGTCCGCCCGTCGAGCCGGACGATCTCGCGTCCGGCCGCCGAGCGGCTCCATCAGGCCATCATCGATGTGCTCCAAGAGGGCATCGACAACGGGGGCACCACCTTGCGCGACTACCGGACCGTCGACGGAGGTACCGGGACAAACCAGCATCAGCTCGACTGCTACGGGCGAGCCGGGGAACCATGTCCCCGATGTGGCGCTCCGCTCCGTCGGACGATCGTCGATGCCCGGAGCACCACCTGGTGTCCCATCTGCCAGCGACGGTGAACTGCTGACCGCTGGGAACATCCAACAGCAGGCATGGGATACGGTCGCCTTCCATGACCGACGCTCCCAGCCCCACCCCCATCAGCGAGCTGTTCTCCGTCGAGGGCAAGACCGTCGTGGTCACCGGTGGTACCCGAGGTATCGGCAAGATGATCGCCAGCGGGTTCGCTCGTGCGGGAGCAACGGTTGTCATCACGTCGCGCAAGGCCGAGGCCGTGGACCAGACCGTGGCCGAACTGTCGGAGTTCGGTGCTGTCGAAGGTCTTCCCTCGGACCTCTCCACCGAAGACGGAGCGAGAGCGCTGGCCGAGGCCGTTGCGGCCCGCCACGACCACGTCGATGTACTGGTCAACAACGCCGGCGCAACCTGGGGTGCGCCCCTGGCCGAGCACGATGCCGCGTCCTGGTCCCGGGTACTCGATCTCAACGTGCAGGGGGTGTTCCACACCACCAAGTTCTTCCTGCCCCTCCTGCAAGCTCGCGGTACCGCCGACCAGCCGTCCCGGGTTATCAACATCGGTTCCATAGACGGCATCCACGTCCCCGAGCTCGAGACCTACTCGTATTCGGCGTCGAAGGCTGCCGTGCACCAACTGACCCGACACCTGGCCAAGCAACTGGCCCCCTCCGTCACGGTCAACGCGGTGGCTCCCGGCCCCTTCGAGAGCAAGATGATGGCCGCCACCCTCGATGCTTTCGGCGATGCCATCGCCGCCCAGGCCCCGTTGAAGCGGATCGGACGACCCGACGACATGGCCGGCGTAGCCCTCTTCCTGGCCTCGCGTGCCGGGTCTTACCTGACCGGCACGATCATCCCCGTCGACGGTGGCATCGCCACCGTCGGTTGACCATCCGGCGGACTCAACGGTCCGACCGAACCGTGACCAACCGGGGCGACCCTGCCCCGGTGATCCCACCCGAACCACTTGGAGCATCATGAGCGACGGCGACGAACCCACCCAGGCCTGGCGGCCCGATGATGACGGACCCCACACCGAGGCCTGGACGCCTGATCCTGCCGACGGCGACGCCACCCAGCCGTCCCCGGCATCAACCGGGGCCACCGACCAGACGGCCACCCCACCGGCGGGCTATTACATCCCGGCACCCGCTCCCGGCGATGCCGGTTATGGCGGTGGCGGCTACGACGACGGCAGCTACGAAGAGGTCTACGAGGAACCACCTTCGGGCGGAGGCAACGGCCCTCTGATCGCGGTGATCGTGCTGTTGATCCTCATCATCGTGGTGGGGGCCGCGGTGTTCATCGTGTCGAGCAGCGACAAGGACGACGGTCCGGCTCCGACGTCGGTACCAGAGACGACCACGACCACCACTGAGCCCCCCGAGACGACCACCACGCCACCGCCCGAGACCACGATGGCCACCGAACCGGCTCCCACCGAACCGGCCCCCACCGAACCACCGCCCACCGAACCGGCTCCCACCGAACCACCGCCCACCGAACCGGCGCCTACCGAACCGGCCCCCACAGCGCCGACGCCAACCGATCCCGTCGAGGTTCAGCCCGGCGGCGATCCAGTCGGAGGCATGTAGCCAAGCAAGGGCCACAACCCCAAGCAAGGGCCAAAACCCACGAAACGGCGTAGATCCTGGTCGTCAGACGACCAGGATCTACGCCGTTTCGCTGTTTTCTAGGGTTTCACGCTTTTCTAGGCGGAGATGGGGTCGGCTTCCTTGGAGAGCTCTGACTCTCCGAGGGCGAACGACTCGTACTCGTCGCTGGTGTCGGCCCAGTCCTCGAACTGGATGACACCGAGCTCGCCGAACTTCTGGCGCAGCCAGCCATCGCCGGCATCTAGCAACCCGAGCTTCTTGCAGTTGGGCACGATCTTCGAGAAGAGCATCTGCTGGAACATCTGACGGCCCGGGTCTTCCATGGCGAACTTGACCGCAGACTTCACGTCTACGCCCATTCGGTGGAGGACCTCCTGCATGAGTAGCCGGTCACGCATGCGGACCGCAGACTCGAAGGCGAACTCCTGGCGCTCACGGATCTCGGCCTGGGTGAGGTCTTGGTAGTGGTCCTTCAAGGTGATGACACCGAAGGCCACGTGGCGGGCTTCGTCGCTCATCACGTAGCGGAGCAGCTTCTTGAGCAACGGCTCCGGCGTGGTCTGGTGCATGAACCCGAAGGCAGCCAGGGCCAGGCCCTCCACCATGATCTGCATGCCCAGGTAGGTCATGTCCCAGCGGGAGTCCTCGATGATGTCATCGAGGAGCAGACCGAGGTGGGCGTTGATCGGGTAGTGGCCGCCGAGCTTCGTGTCGAGGTACTTGGCGAACACCTCTACGTGACGGGCCTCGTCCATCACCTGGGTGGCCGCGTAGTACTTGGCGTCGATCCACGGGACCGTCTCCACGATCTTCGCCGTGCAGATCAGCGCGCCCTGCTCACCGTGCATGAACTGGCTGAGCATCCAGTTGTTCGACTCGAGGGCCATCTCGTCGAACTCTTTGTCACCCCAGTTCTCATAGGGCGTGCCGATGACCTTGGCGGCCCGCTCCTCGGGGCTCACGCCAAAGGCGAGGCGTTGGAGCTCCACCAGCTCCATGGGCTCGACGGCGGTGTCCCAAGGGAGGTCGGTCTCGCCGTTCCACTGGCTGTGCTTGGCCTTCTCGTAGAGCTTGTTGAGGGCCGGACGCTTCCCCTTCTCGTAGTCCCACGTGAAGATGGCATCCGCGTGGTTCTTCACGGCGCGGACGTTCTCTTCACCGTCCTCGGTGGCGATGGCCATGATGGCCTCGATGTCGTTGATGTCAGCTCGGCCGATGAGCTCTTCGTTTGTCGTCATGCCCCAGACCCCTTTCCCTGAAGGACGTTTGATAATGGATGTTATCTGACTGCCGGGGCAAGAACAACGGACATGGGTCACATCGACCAGGCCGTACCGGCCCGATCACTGGCAGGCAGCTCAGCTGGGCGGGTACGGGTGAGGCGCGCCACCAAAGACGGCCTCGGCATTTTCGCGCAGGAACTTGGGCCACACGTGGTCACGGAAAGGAACTGCCGGTAGCTCGGCATGGATCCGGTCGAGGGTGAGCCCCGCGGCCCAGTAGCCGGCGAAGATGATCTTGTCGGCCCCGCGGGTGTTGGCATAGTCGATGATGTCCTGGGGGTAGTGCTTCGGCGCGAACGCGGAGGTGGAGTAGTAGAGGTTGGGCCACTTCAGGAGCAGCTTGACCATCAACTCGGTCCACGGCTCAGCGCCATGACGGGTGACGATCTTGAGCTCTGGGAAGAACCAGCACACCTCATCGAGCTGAATCGGTAGCTGAGCCTTCATCGGCAGCCGCGGACCGGGAACCCCGGCGTAGACCACGATGGGCAAGCCCGCTTCTACGCACTTGGCATAGATCGGGTACATCTTCTTGTCGTCGAGCGAGACCTGGGGTAGCAGTGCGGTTCCCCAGGTGTGGATGGCCTTGAGGCTGCTCCCCCACTTCTCGACGGCGGCATCGATCTCCCGCAAGGCCTGCATGCCGGTGTTGGGGTCGACGTTGAGCATTCCCCAGAACTTGTCGGGGTGGTCGGTCAGAGCCCGGTGAGCCAGATCCTTCTCGGTGACGTTGGTGAGAAACCGGCTGATGCCGAACCGGTCCATCTCCGCCAAGGTGAGTTCGAGCGGGTCGTCGATGTCGTCGTAGGTCGGGATGTCCTTGAACATGTACTCCGCCGGCATCTCCATGGACTGGGTCTCTTGGTCCATCGAGGCCTTGCGGATGAAGTCGTAGACCTTGGCCTTGGCCTCCCGCACGTCGGGGAAGGACAGAAAGGTGTCGACGATCCCACCGGCGCGGGCATCGTCGAACGCAGCATTTCCAGAGGGATCGACCATGACGGCGACCCTAATCCAGGCGAGAACAGGTTCTAGCTACCTGCTAGGCAGCGAGATCAGAGACCCTCGAACGTCTGGTCGATGATCTGAGACTGCTCCTGGATGTGGATGGTATGGCTGCCGGTGGCCGGACTCCCCGACCCGGGCCGGTGCACCTGGCGGTACTTGATGCCCTCGGGTACCAGGGGCCACAGCCGTTCGTTGACGAATGCCCGGGGGCCCATGTTGTCGGGTTCCTCCTGGAGCCACACCACCTCCTGCACGTTGGGGTAGGTGGCGATCAAGTCGGCGATCTGCTTGTAGGGGAACGGGTACAGCTGCTCCACTCGGATCACCGCGGCCGGGAACTGGTTCTCGTCGCGACGGGCGATGGCGTCGTAGGCCACCTTGCCCGAGCAGAACACGAGGCGCTCCACCGTGGAGCGGTCGGTCACGCTGGCATCGTCGAGAAGTTCGCGGAACGAACCCGACGTGAGCTCGTCGATCGACGACCGAGCTGCCTTGGCTCGCAGCAGCGACTTCGGCGTCATGATCACCAACGGCTTACGCACGTCTCGCTCCATCTGGCGACGCAGGAGATGGAAGTACTGAGCGGAGGTGGTGGCATTGGCTACCTGGATGTTGTCTTCTGCGCAGAGGGTGAGGAAGCGTTCCACCCGACCCGAGGAGTGTTCGGGCCCCTGACCTTCCATTCCGTGCGGGAGCAGCAGGACCAGCCCTGAGGTCTGCCCCCACTTGTCTTCAGCGGCGACCAGGTACTGGTCGATGACGATCATGGCCCCGTTGACGAAGTCGCCGAACTGCGCTTCCCACATGACCAATGCCTCTGAAGCCACCACCGAGTAGCCGTACTCGAAGCCCATGGCGGCGTACTCCGACAGCAGCGAGTCGTAGATCCAGAACTTGCCCTGGTCGCTGTCGAGGTTGGCCAACGGCGCGTACTCGGCGCCGGTGGAGTAGTCGGACAGAACCGCGTGACGCTGCGAGAAGGTGCCTCGTCGGGTGTCCTGACCGGTGAACCGGATGTCGGTTCCTTCCAGCAGCAGCGAGCCCATGGCCAACGCCTCGGCGGTGGCCCAATCCACCTGACCGTCCTCCACCATCTTGGTGCGGGTGTTGAACTGTTTGGCCAGCTTCGGGTGGATCTCGAAATCTTCGGGCACCGCCGACAACGCACCGTAGATCCGGTCGAGGACGTCCTTGGCCACCCCCGTCTCCACTGCTGGCAGCACGCCGACGGCAGGCGGCACGGGAAGGGCCAGCACCTCGCTGCTGGGCTTGGAGTCACGGGTTTCGGTCAGCGCCGTCTGCAGCCGGGCGCTGAAGTCGTCGAGAGCCTGTTCGGCCTCGTCGATGGAGATGTCGCCCCGTTTGACCAGCGACTCGGTGAACAGTTTGCGCACCGAACGCCGAGCGTCGATGCGCTTGTACATGAGCGGCTGCGTGTAGCTCGGGTCGTCGCCCTCGTTGTGGCCATGGCGGCGGTAGCAGACCATGTCGATCACGACGTCCTTGTGGAACGCCTGGCGGAAGGCATAGGCCAACCGGGCCACCCGGATGCAGGCTTCGGGGTCGTCGCCGTTCACGTGGAAGATCGGGGCCTCGATCATCTTGGCCACGTCGGTGCAGTACTCCGACGAACGGGCCGACTCGGGCGAAGTGGTGAAGCCGAGTTGGTTGTTGATGATCAGGTGGATGGTTCCGCCCACCCTGTAGCCCTTGATGGTGGAGCAGTTGAGGGTCTCAGCCACCACACCCTGGCCAGCAAAGGCAGCGTCACCGTGCAGCAGCACGGGCAGCACCGAGAAGGCCTCGGGGTGGTCGATCATGTCCTGCTTGGCCCGGACCATGCCCTCGACGACGGGGTCGACCGTCTCGAGGTGGCTCGGGTTGGCGGCTAGTTCGATGGGCAGGGTGTTTCCGGTGCGGCTGGTGAAGGTACCGGTCTGGCCGAGGTGGTACTTGACGTCGCCGGAGCCCTGCGTGGAGTCGGGATCGATGTAGCCCTCGAACTCGCGGAACAACTGGTCGAAGTCTTTGCCCACGATGTTGGTGAGCACGTTGAGGCGGCCACGGTGGGCCATACCGACGACGGCACTGTCGAGCGAATCGTCGGCAGCAGACTCGAGGAGCGCATCTAGGATCGGGATGGCCGACTCGGCACCTTCGATGCCGAAGCGCTTCTGGCCGACGTACTTGGTGGCCAGAAACTTCTCGAACGCCTCAGCGGCGTTGAGACGGCCGAGGATGTGACGCTGATCCTCCGCAGAGACCCGGTCGTCGACGCCCTCCACGTGCTGTTGGATCCAACGCTTCTGCGTGGGATCAGAGATGTGCATGTATTCGATGCCGATGGTGCGGCAGTAAGCGTTGCGCAGCACGTGCAGCAGATCGCCGAGCTTCATGCGGGACCGGCCGCCGACGCCTGAGGTGAGGAACTCACGGTCCAGGTCCCAGATGGTGAGCCCGTAGGTGGCAGGGTCGAGCTCGCTGTGCATCTGCGGCTCCTTCCACGCCAGAGGGTCCAGATCGGCAATGAGGTGGCCCCGCACCCGATATTGGTTGACCAGGGTGTGCACGTTCATCTGCTTTTCGAGCCGAGCCTGGTCGCGGTCGAGCGGGTTCTCGTCGGAGAGCCACTTGACCGCGGTGTAGGGCACGCCGAGGGCCCGGAAGATCGACCCGTAGAAGTCGTCTTCACCCATCAGCAGTTCTTGGATGCGCTTCAGGAAGAGCCCTGACTCGGCCCCCTGGATGATGCGGTGGTCGTAGGTGGAGCTGATCGTCATCACCTTCGACAGGCCCATCTCGGCCAGCGCCGTGGGATCCGATCCGGCGAACGCGGCCGGGTAGCCGAGACGGCCGACGCCGATGATCACACCTTGCCCTGGCATGAGCCGGGGCACCGACTGAACGGTACCGATGGTGCCCGGGTTGGTGAGGGTGATGCTGGCCCCGGCGAAGTCGTCGGGCGCGAGCTTGTTGGAACGGACCTTGCGGATCACGTCTTCGTAGGAGCCCCAGAAGCCTCGGAAGTCGAGGGCATCGGCGCCCTTGATGACCGGGACGAGCAGGGTGCGGGACCCGTCGGACTTCTCCAGGTCGACGGCCAGACCGAGGCCGACCGATTCGTTGCGGACGAGCCGTGGCTTGCCGTCGGGACCCTCCAGGTAGGAGCTGTTCATGTTCGGCACGGTGTCGGCCACGGCCCGCACGATGGCGTAGCCGATGATGTGGGTGAAGCTGACCTTGCCACCCCTTGTGCGGCCCAGGTAACCGTTGATCACCCGACGGTTGACCTCGAGCAGCTTGGCCGGTACCTCCCGGTACGACGTGGCCGTGGGTACCTCCAGGCTGGCTTCCATGTTCTTGACGATCCGAGCCGCGGCTCCACGTAGTGGCTCACCCGGGATCTCGGCGGTGCCATCGGCGGAGATGCCCGTGGTCTTCGGCGTGGCCGGAGCGGCTGCAGTTGCTGGCGGCTTGGCCGCTGGGGCCTCTCCGGCCTTGACCGCCGCCACCTGACCGGTCTCGTTGGTGCGACCGCTGGCCGGCAACGACTTGTCGGTGACGCTGGAGGTGATATCGCTGTCGCGCTGGTAGTCGGCAAAGAAATCTCGCCAACTCTCGCTCACCGACCCCGGATCACTCAGGTACTGCTCGTACATCTCGTCGACGAGCCACGCGTTGGGCCCGAGTGCTTCGGTGGAGCTGGAGTTTTCGACCATATCGTTGACCACCCTACCGGCCTGCGCGCCGCCACGGTGAGCCTGCTGGGCGTCAGACGGCGGGGTCTGACGACGGGAGGTCGCGGATGGCCGCGGACAGCACGGAAACGCCGGCATCGGTGGTGGCCAGCGAAGCGATGATGTCGTGGACGATGTCGCTCATGGTGGCGTTGACGGCCTGCACCTGATCGCGGCAGACGTCGTTGCCGGGGAACCGCCACGTGAGGTAGGTCTCGGTAGGCATGCGGTTGATCCAGACATACACCTGGTCGGTGGGTCCCACATCGCCGATGAGCGCCCCTGCGTTCCAATCGGCCCAGCGAGCCGCGCCACGGACGTGACGGGCATCGAGGTAGGAGACCACGAAGCGGGGTTCGATGGGCCGGCCCAACAGGCTGCCGACCCGAGCCATGGGCAACCCAGCACCCAGCTTGGCACTACTCCAAGCGGCATCTACGTGGGGAAGTACGTCGAGGGGTACGCCGTCTCCGCTCAGCGTCACCTCGAAGGGGGCCACCGCGGTGAACCACCCGAGCGCTTCGGCCCAGCGGTCATCGTGACGGGTGTGGGTGGAGACCAGGGCCCGAAAGGGACGCTCGTCGCTGACCTGGGTGGTGGGGTCGAGGCGTCGGAAGGCCAAAGCGAGGACGCCTAGGAATCCGGCGGTGGTGCTGACCCCCGCCACCCGACACCACGCGGCGAAGGTGGCGGCTTCCCCCTCGGTCAGAATCGTGGTGCAGGTGGCCTCCTGAGGTACCTGGGATCCAGGGGCCAGGCCGTCGGGTAACGGGAAGCTCGGCGTCTGCTGCTCCTCGCCTAGGAACTGGCGCCAGCACTGCACGGCATCGTGGTCCTCGGTTGCGGCTCCGGCTGTGTCCATTTCATCTTCGACGAAGTCGAGATAGCTGGGCACGGCGGGGAGGCGTGGTGGTCGACCTTCTCGGTCGGCGTCGATGAACTCACGGAGCTCGGCGGCCATCAGAAGAATGGAGTAGCCGTCGACGTTGAGATGATCGAAGGCCAGCACCACGGCGGTGGCCTTGGCTGACGAAATGGCCGCGAAGGCGAACGCTGGCCAACAGACAGCATCAGTGGAGGCATTGAAGAGGTCGTCGAGTCGGTCGGCGAGGGCCAAGGGGTCGTCGTAGTGGCCAAGCTCGATGGCCTCCAGGTGCACGTCTTCGGGCGGCAGGGTGAAGCGCTCGAACGCCGCGGTCCCGTCGGCGGTTCCCGAGGGTCGAAACCCGCTGCACAATGTCTCGTGGCGCCGCATCCAGGTCTCGAACGAGCGGCGCAGACCGTGAGCGCTCGTCGGTGGAACGTCGAAGCGGGTTCCGAGCCAACCGGTGGCAGCAGAGCGGCCCCCCTCACCGGTGGGGTCGGACACGATGCCGACCAGGTCGGGGTCGACCCGACGGGCCATGGCGTGAGCGATGTGGCCGTGCTGGTTGTGCGATGGTCGGCGTGAATCGATGGCTGCCGAATCGGACTGGCGCATCGTCTCGTCGGAGGGCACCCAGATGGTCAGCCGACCAGTGGGTAGCTCGTGATCGCGGATATCGGTGAACCGCATCAATCATTCCCTTTGGCCGGATCGACGCCACCGGTACCGGTGGCGGTGACCCCCTGAGGCCTCGTGTTGTCAGCTACGTACAGAGTTGCTGACCCCACAAAGGGTGGAGCCGGTCGCTCGCGGGTTCGCCACCGTTGTGGTGCGCTCGCCCTTTCGGGTGCTCGGCACGACCCCCTTACAACAGAAGCTAACAGCATACGGGAGTAGGATCCGAACAAACCATCGGGTTCAGGTGAAGGTGCCTTACACCCGACGGTCCGAGATATCTTCGGCACGTCCAGGCCTCCACTTGACATCAAATCTCGAAAGCGGGAGCAACGCCGTCGTACTCGATCACCAGGCCATCGAGGTTCGAGGCGAAGTCGAGCACTTCAGGTCGGTTCGACCGCTCACAGTCCGTCCGCTGAGATCGAACCGCACCGATCGCCCACTACCCTGGACCCTTCGCGTCGGCAGCCCGACGCCGCGCCAGCCTGGAGGTCCCGCTCATATGAGCGCGCAATACATCTACACGATGCACAAACTCACCCGGTTCTACCCTCCGGACCGCGAGGTGCTCAAAGACATCAACCTCTCGTTCTACCCGGGGGCCAAGATCGGTGTCCTCGGAGCCAACGGTGCCGGCAAGTCG
>JBDTBS010000009.1:0-7124 GCA_039924035.1 Aquihabitans sp.
CCGGTCGAAGCGAACGTGGCGGACCCAGGCCCCGGCGAAGCAGTCGGCCTGAAGTTCGGCAACGATGGTGGGTTCGTCGACGCCAGCTCGCTCTTGGATGACGTGGCCCCACTCGTGGGCCATCACCACGGCCACGGTGAACTCTCCGAACTGCTTTTCCATCTCTGGGATCAGGAATTCCTGGTCCCAGGCCACGGCATCGTCGGGCGGGCAGTAGTACGCGTTGTAGAGCACTTCGTCGATGCTGTCGACAACACAGGGAATGCCCTCCGGATCAGCGTCGGAGTCGATGGCCCACAACTCGCCCGACAGAGGCTGGTAGGGGCTGCCGTAGAGGGCCGGGTACTGATCGGTCCAGAACTCCTCGATGTCGACCACCGCATTGGCGATCACCTGGTTGATCTCCGAACCGTTGTCGCCGTTGATGTCACGCTCTCCCGGCGGCAACAGGTCGAGCGTGGTGGTGGTGACCGCGAGGTCGATGGGATCAGGGTCGACGCCGACCACATCGGGGTCCGCCGTCATGACCAGCGAACCATCCGAGACCAGGTCCACTCCGCAGGCCCCCAGCGCTAGAGCCAACACGGTGAGCAGCGGCACGATCATGCATGACGCAGGCGGAGTGGGCACAGTGCTGCTCCTTGGGTCGGGGCGGTGCGAGGTAGCGAACAGTTCATCACGCCGAGTGGGTGGCGAGGCAACAGGTGGCCGAAACAGCACCAACGTGGACCGGTGAACATCGAGCGTGGAAGTCGGCACGACGCGGTTGCGGGTCCACCGTACGATGGCCAGCACGCCCCCTCACTCCCGGAGACCGCCTGACCATGGCCGATGCCAGCGCTGCAACCGAGCCGGTCCACGTGGCCCACAACGAGAGTGGCGGTCACGGCCACGGCACCAAGGCCGTGGTGGCAGCGCTGTTCGCCAATGCCGTCATCGCCATAGCCAAGTTCGTCGGCTTCCTCGTGACCCGCTCATCGTCGATGCTGGCCGAGTCGGTGCACTCGGTGGCCGATTCAGGCAACCAGGCCCTGCTGCTGCTGGGAGGCCGGCGGGCCAAGAAGGCCGCCGATGAGGAACATCCCTTCGGCTACGGGCGGGAACGCTACTTCTGGGGCTTCGTGGTGGCCCTCGTGCTGTTCACCCTCGGCTCGATGTTCGCCGTCTACGAGGGCATCCACAAGATCGAGAACCACGAGCCCCTCCGTAGTCCTGAATGGGCCATCGGCATCCTGCTGTTCGCTCTGGTCGTCGAGGGGTTCTCCTTCCGCATCGCCGTCAGAGAAGCCAGGGCCGTCAAGGGCGACGCGTCGTACTGGCAGTTCATCCGGCGGGCCAAGACCCCCGAGCTACCGGTGGTGCTGCTCGAAGACTTCGGGGCCCTGGTCGGCCTAATCCTGGCTCTGGGTGGCGTGGGCATGGCCGTAGTCACCGAAGATGCTGTCTGGGATGGCTACGGCACCCTGGCCATCGGCATCCTGCTCGGCATCATCGCCATCATCCTGGTGGTGGAGATGAAGAGCCTGCTGATCGGCGAATCGGCCAACCGCAAGGACATGGAAGCCATGCGCGCTGCCATCGAGATCGAGCCCGAGGTCATGCGGATCATCCACATGAAGGCCAGCCACATCGGCCCCGAGGAGATCCTGCTCGGCGCCAAGGTGGAGTTCCAGCACGACCTCACCGTGGTCGACGTGGCCGCGGCCATCGACCGCGTGGAGCGCAACATTCGTGCCCAGGTCCCGGCCGCTCGGGTGATCTACCTGGAACCCGACGTACACCGCGACCACCAGGTCGACTCGTCCTTCGTGCCCGATCTCGTGGGTCACATCGACCCCGACGACCCCGACTACGGGGCCATCACCGGTACCGAACCCGACGACGACATCTGGTCCTGAGCGACGACATTCGCCCCGTCTTCCAAAGGCGAGAGCCGGCCTGGATCAGTTCGAAACCCAGTCGCCGCCGGGGTCGGCTTGCCTCAGGTCTCAATACCTGACCATACTGGTCGGGATTCACCACGGAGGCCGTGAGGCCACCCCGTGGCGGACCCCACACGACACCCGGGATCGTACCCGAACCATCAGAAAGGCCATTCATGGCAACGCTTCGACTGGGCGACGACGCCCCAGATTTCACCACCGAGACCACCGACGGTCCCCTCAGCTTCCACGAGTGGAAGGGCGACAGCTGGGCGGTCCTGTTCTCGCACCCCGCCGACTTCACCCCCGTGTGCACCACGGAGCTCGGCCGGGTGGCCGCCCTCAAAGGCGAGTGGGACAAGCGCAACGTCAAGGTGATCGGCATCTCCGTCGATCCGCTCGACAGCCACCTGGCGTGGGCCAAGGACATCGGCGACGTAGGCGGCACTCCCCTCAACTTCCCGCTTATCGCCGACCCCGACAGCACCGTCGCCAACCTCTACGACATGATCCACCCCAATGCCGACAACACCTTCACCGTGCGCTCGGTGTTCGTGATCGGCCCCGACAACAAGGTGAAGCTCAACCTCACCTACCCGGCTTCCACCGGCCGCAACTTCGATGAGATCCTCCGGGCCATCGACTCCCTGCAGCTCACCTCCGCCCACAAGGTGGCCACCCCCGCCGACTGGAACGACGGCGACGACGTCATCGTGTCGCCCGGCCTGTCCGATGAAGAGGCCACCGCCACCTTCGGCAGCTACGAAACCAAGAAGCCCTACCTCCGGGTGACGGCCCAGCCCTCCAGCTGACCGCACCTCCACCGGGTTCGGGCGCCCGGTGAGCGACCCGATGGACGGCCCCCGGGCCGTCCATCGGCGCGTTCAGGCCGCGGTTGCGGTGCGACCCAGCGCCAACAACCGGGTCCAACCCTGTGGCTCGATGTCCAGTGCATCGGCCAGGCGCAAGGAGCGGGCCGCCAACTCCGGCTGGCCGGGGTCGTCCGCACGTTGCGCGACCTCGACGGCCGCCAACTCGACCACCAGTTGGGCGATGCGGTCGTCGGTGGCCGCGGCCAGGCCCCTGGCGTTGTCCACCGCCGCCCGAGCATCATCGCTACGGCCGTTCACGGCCGCTTCGATGGCCACCGCTATCTGGGCCATGATCCGATCGAAGTAGGTCGTTCCCGGCAGATCGTCGAGCCGGGCGGCCGCAGCATCTGCGCCGGGGAGCCCGGCCAATGCCTGCCAGAGGGCCCGCACGGCCACGCGGTTGGCATGGGTGTCCTGGCCGACCGAGACCACAGAGGCCGGTGACGTCGATCCCTGACCGCCATCGAGGTGCCGGCCGGCCCGGTCCAGGTCGCCGGATTGCAGGGCCAGCAGCGCTTGAGAGACTTCGAGGTCGTCGCCCCCATCTCGACGTTCCAGCAACTCGTCGACCAGTCCAACTGCTCTGGCCGGTTCGCCGACCTGTAGCGCAGTACCCAGACGAGCGAGGAGGACGACCACCCCACGATGGACCGCCGCCGCCGGAGGCGCACCTTGGCTGAGGTCGACCACGGGCACACGGCCCGTGTGCGCGGCAGCCAACGGCCGGAGGGGCGCGGCCATCAAGGCGAAGCCGTCCTCGACTTGCCCGACCATCACCAGGGCCCGGCCGAGCACGGAAGCCGACTGCTCCAGGCCATATTCGTCGCCCAACGAATCGAAGCGACGCCGGGCCGTCTCGGCCAGATCGACGGCATCCTCGGTGGCCCCGGTCCACAGCTGGATCGAAGCCATGAGCAGCGTCATCATGGCATCGGCCCACGGGTCCGAACGGGAGCGGGCCTCGTCGAGGACCTGCTCACCAAGCCTCCGGGCCTCGTGGATATTGCCGTCCTGGAAACGGATCCAAGCCAGCAGGCCTGTGCCCCAGACCAGCCCGCGGGTATCGCTGACCTCGGTGAAGTTGGCCAGCGACGTCTGGATGTGGGCATCGGCTGCGGCCCGGTCGCCGGACATGAACGCGATCCACGCGAGATGCTGGTGTGACCAGCCGACACCGCTGCGGTCACCGCTCTGCTCGAACCCGACCAGAGCCTCCTCGGCGGAGCGACCGGCATCGACCAGGCGTCCGGCGAAGATTTCCACCATGGCCCGTTGACGAAGAGCCTCAGCCTGGCCGCGCTGATCGCCGAGCATCTCGAACTCTTGGGCGGCATCGGTGAGCAGGGCCATCGATGCTTCGGCATCACCGCTGCGCTGGGCGATACGACCGCGAACGGCCAGCACCTCCGCCAGGATCGGAGGGTCCACCGAGGTTCGTTCCAGCGCAGCTACCGCGGCGACTTCGGAACGGGCGGTATCCAGATCCCAGGCCTCGACCGCAGTGTCGGCCCGCCGGAGGTGCAGCATCGCCTGTTCGGCGGGACCGATGGTGCCGGTGAGCTCGATGGCCTGACCGAACAGTCGGACCGCGGTGGGCATGGCCTGATCCCGGCGAGCCCGCTCAGCGGCATCGACCACACAGTGGCGAGCTCGGTCGACCACCTCAGAGGTGATGCCGGGCGACTGTTCGACCGGCCCGAGCTCGCCAGCCAACGCCACCGCGGTGCTGTAGTGGTGAGCGAGTTGGTCCACCTGCCAAGCCGGACGAGCCTCGATCTTCTCGGCCCGAGCTTCGATGTAGCGGGCGATGCCCAAATGGGAGCGGGCCCGGTCGGCCTTGGTGATGGTCTGGTAGGCCACTTCGCGGACCACGTCGGAACGAAACGACCACACCTCGCCCTGGAGTTCCATGATCTCGTCGGAGACCAGGCGCGACATGGCCGCATCCACATCTTCCATCGGCCCGTCGCCGGTCAGCTCGTGCAACTGTCGCGACATCTCCCGTAGCCCCATCATGGGTCCCTGCTGCCCGATGACCGAAGCGTTCTGCAGGACGGTGCGGGCCTCGTGGTCGAGGTCGTCGAGCCGGGCCGCCACCAGACCGCGCAAGGTGCTGGGCAGCGAGCCGAACGAGTCGACCGCCGACACGGCATCGATGCCCTCGTAGGAACCGGAACCGTCGATCAGGCTGACCAGTTCTTCGATGAACAGCGGGTTGCCCCCACTGCGACCGATCAACGTGTCGGCCACCTCACGGGGAACCGGCTTGCCCACCAACCGTTCGAGGAGCGCTGCCGACGCATCCCGGCTCAACGGGTCCAAGTGGACCATCAAAGAGTTGTGTCGACCCGTACGTGGGGACCAGCGGTCGAGCAGCGTCGGCCGGGCGGTGGCCAGCACCACGATCGGCCTTTGGTGCACGGCGGCCATCACGTCGTCGATGAGGTCCAGCACGGCATCGTCGGCGAAGTGCACGTCAGAGATCTTCAGGATCAACGGATGGCGGGCCGCGAACGACCGGGTGTAGACGCCGAGGGCGCGAGTCGCCTCGGCACGAATACCGGCCGGATCAGCACCGAGTGGTGGGTCGTAGCCGAACAGGGTGAGCAGACCTTCGGCGCTGCGCACAACCTCGGGGCTCTCGTCGGGTTCGTCGAGCACCAGCGACAGGTGGTGTCTCAGCGTGAGCCGGGCCACCTCTATGGGATCGCCTTCACCCACCCCCAGTCCGTCGCGCATGGCATCGGCCACCGGCCACCACACGCTGGCCTCGCCATAGGGCAGGCAGCGACCTTCACGACCCACTGCACCATGGGTTCGGGCCGCCCAGCGAGTGACCTCGTCGACCAGCCGGGTCTTGCCCATCCCGGCATCGGCCACCACCAGGACGAGCAGGGCCCGCTGGTTCTTGATCGCGGTATCGGTGGCATGGCGCAGGAGCCCCACCTCCGGGTTCCGGCCGATCAGCGGCGTGTCCTCTCGACGAACCCGGTAGCCGGGCGTGGACACCGGAGCCAATGCCCGCCACGTCTCGATCGGTGTCTCCCGACCCCGGGCCGAGACGAGACCCTTGGCCTCATAGGAGATGGTCTGGGCCGTGGCCGCGTAGGTGCTGGGCCCGACGAACACCTGACCGGGGGCCGCTGCCGTCTGCAAACGCGATGCCGTGTTGACCACGTCGCCCATGGCCGTGATGGAACCGGCGGCCCGCATGGCCCCCACCAGGACCTCACCGGTGTTGACCCCAACCCGTATCTCCAGAGACTGACCCAAGTTGGCCACCTCCGCGTCGAGGACCTGCTGCATGCGCAGCCCCGCCCGCACTGCTCGCTCAGCGTCGTCCTCGTGGGCGACAGGGGCCCCGAAGAGGGCGACTATGGCATCGCCCACGATCTTGTCGACCCGACCGCCGAACATGGTCACCTCTTCGGCAAGGCGATCGAAGCAGCGGTCGACCAGATTCTTCACCTGCTCGGGGTCGAGCCGTTCAGACAGAGCGGTGAACCCCACGAGGTCACCGAACAGCACGGTGACCACCCGTCGCTCGTCATCCACGGAGCGCAGGGCTTGGCCGCACGAAGCACAGAATCGGGCCCCGACGGGGGCGCTGGCCCCGCAGGCCGGACAGGTCATGGTTCGGAGTGTACGGGGGCGGTGCATGCTGGTTGCATGGCACTCGATCCCCGCGACCTTCCCGCCGACGTGCACCTCTTCTTGGAGGAGTACCACCTGGCCACGCTCACCACCTTGCGACCCGATGGCTCACCCCACGTGGTGCCAGTGGGGTTCACCTTCGACCGCGATGAGCAATTGGTCCGCATCATCACCTTCGTCGGTAGCCGCAAAGCAGCCAACGTGAGAGACACCCCCGGCGGTCGAGCCGTGGTCTGCCAGCTGGACGGGCCCCGGTGGTTGTCGCTGGAAGGGACAGCCGAGGTCACCGACGACCCCGCACGGGTGGCCGATGCCGTCGGTCGCTACTCAGCGCGGTATCGCCCCGTGGAGGAACAGGAAGGCCGGGTGGCCATCGAGATCCGCGTCGACCGGATCATCGGACGGGCCTGATCCTGCCTCCCGGGCCATGAGGATGGAGTTCCTCATCCGGTGGAGTCGGGGTGGGCATCCATCCAGGCCATCGTCTCGGCCAGCGAGACGTGGATGGGGCGGGCCGCATAGCCCAGCTCGGTAGCGGCTTTGTAGTGGCTCACCGTTGGAGAGAACTCCAGCGCGGTCAGAGCGTCCTGGGTGAACAGGGGGAGCGCTCCGGCCGGCGTCAGCCACTCGACGAGCGGAACCAGCGGCTTGACCAGGCCGAGCGGAATATCGAGCT
>JBDTBS010000010.1:0-16637 GCA_039924035.1 Aquihabitans sp.
CTGAGTTACTACTGGTAGCCGTGGGCGTGGTCGGCCTCGGCATGAAGCTCGTCGGCTCCGACGATAATGGCGACCAGGACCCCGCCGCTATCGAACAAGACGATGACATCGCCGGGTTCTACATACCGGGCGACCTTCCCGATGGGTGGAAGATGTCCAGCCTGTCCGTGTTCTCCAGCCCCGGTGAGATGACTGCGCTCGGCTGTCCGTGCGAAGTCACCGAGGTCGGCCACGACGGTGAGGACAGCAGCTACCTGACCGTGACTTCCACCGATAGCCCCCCGGAGTCAGTCGGCGAGCACGTCGACCCCAAGCGGTTGAACGACCGGTCCGATCGGTACATGGAGGACGGCGGCATCGGGACGGTCGTGTGGCGCACCGCCTCCGGATATCGAGCCGTCGTCTCCACCTCACTGGACCGCACCGAACTCGTAGACCTGGCCGAAGCTTGGACCTCCCACGAGCCGCCGGTCGCCGATGGATACCACGTGATCACCAGCTGGAGCCGGGACCAACCCATCGAGACCGTACGCAGCGTGCAGTGGACCTTCACCAACGCCGAAACCGGCCAGGACCTGAGCGTGGTGATGGGGGCGGAAGCACCGGGTTACGGGCTACTGACAACATCGATCGCCACCCTTCCCGGCAATGGACTGCCGCTCGGAATGCTGCCCGACGATGCTGGCGTGATCGGCTCTTGGCCCGGAAGCGCCCAACTACTGGGCGTATCGCTCAGCGACATGGCCGGCAACGACGACCAGCCAATGACTCCTGCCGACCTGGCCGCCATCAAGGCCATACTCGGATCGTTCCAGCCGGCCGACGCTGCCACTTGGGCCGAACACCTGGCGACGGCACCCGTCGACCCGACGGAGTCCGAGCCACAAGACCTCGACTTGGTGCGTACCGACCGCATCAGCGACTGGTGGGAGGGTCCCGAGTCAGGCACCGACCCACCGCAGCGGACTGTTGAGGTCATTCAGCGCGATCATGACGATCACTCAGCGGCCATCTCCGTCGAGAGCGCGGTGGACCAACTGGCCGTGACTGCCGGCGAGCCGTTCGCCATCGAACTGACCATGACCAACCGCACCGGGGCCACCGTGGAGGTGAGCGGCTGCTCCTTTGGGAGCGTCACGTGGTCGACCGTCGATGACAACGGCCTCATGACCAATGCCGGTGGCACCGACGTCGACTGTGACCGCGGTTTGCAGCCTTGGCCCGACGGCGAGCGGCGGACACAGACCTTTGAGTTCCCTGGCCTTCCCGACGAGGGACCGATCGCTGCCGTCATCCAATACGGCGACAACATCGAACAGGGCGTCACCGTGGTCGTCCCCGGCCAGGCCGGCGGCTAGGTCCGCCACCAGCCACACCCAGCAACCACCGCTTGCCGGCAGCCAGGTCGGCCACGTCGGACGGGGAACGGGTCGTAGTGTTCGACCGTGCGCTGTGAAGTCGTTGCCATCGGAACCGAACTCCTGCTGGGACAGATCGTCGACACGAACTCGTCGTGGATCGGCGAGCAACTGGCCCTGGCCGGGATCGACTCCCACTTTCAGACCAAGGTCGGTGACAACAAGGCCCGCATGGTCTCGGTGTTGCGCCTGGCCCTGGACCGCAGCGATGCCGTCATCGTGTGTGGTGGCCTAGGTCCCACCCAGGACGACATCACCCGTGAGGCCATTGCCGAGGTGATGGGCGTAGACCTCGATCTCGACGACGAGGTGGCGGCCCGCATCGATGCCATGTTCCGGTCCCGGAGTCGGCGCATGCCCATGAACAACCTGCGCCAGGCTGAGGTTCCCGTCGGGGCCACCGCCATCGCCGACCCTCAGCCGGGAACTGCACCCGGGCTCATCTGCCCGGTGGGCGACGACGGCAAGGTGATCTACGCGCTGCCGGGCGTCCCCGTCGAGATGAAGGCCATCTTCATGGGGGCCGTGCTCCCCGACCTGGTGGCCCGGGCCGGCATTGCTGCCACCATCGTGAGCCGCGTGCTGCGCACCTGGGGCGACAGCGAGTCGGGTCTGGCCGAGCGGCTCGGATCACGGGTGGCCGAACTGGACCGGACCGGCAACCCCACCATCGCCTACATGGCCAGTGGCATCGAGGGCATCAAGGTCCGCCTCACCGCCAAGGGGGCGACCACCGAGGAAGCCACCGCTGTGCTCGATGCCGAGGATGCCCAGATCCGAGCCATCCTCGGCGACCTCATCTTCGGGGTGAACGACGAGACCATCGAGTTCGCGGTGCTCGACCTACTTCGGTCCAAGGGCGCCACCCTGGGGGTGGCCGAGTCGCTCACCGGCGGGATGATGGGCTCACGCATCTGCGACGTGCCTGGAGCCTCCGACGTGTTCCGGGGATCCATCGTGTCTTATGCCTCAGACGTGAAGTTCGATCTCCTCGGCGTACCCGAGGGCCCGGTGGTATCGGCCGAGGCCGCCAAGGCCATGGCCGCTGGGGCTCGACGAGTACTAGGTGCCGACGTGGGCGTGGCCGTCACCGGCGTGGCTGGCCCGACGTCCCAAGATGGCCACGACCCAGGCACGGTCTTCGTGGGCCTCGACCTCGGACGACTCGGTGGCGACGCCGGTCCCGAAGCCATGGAGTATCGGTTGCCCGGCGACCGCCATCAGGTCCGTCAGTTCTCGGTGATCACCGCTCTCAGCGCGCTGCGCAGCCATCTGCTCGACTGACGAAACACCGTCGCATGACAGGGCCGCCCATAGGCAGCCTCGCAACCGGCAGATCAGGCAGCAGCAGCGCGGTGGCCCATGCGGGTGGCGGCGCCACGACCGTCGAGCAGGTACTGCGCTCCGGAGATCCAGGTGAAGGCCACAGCCACCCAAAGGGTGATTACGGCGGCCAGGCGGTAGTCGCCGGTGATCGGGAAAAGGGCCAAGGCCACCGCGAACTCTTGGATCACGGTCTTGATCTTGCCCAGGGTGCGGGCCGGCACCGCTAGGCCCTGGCGTCCCAATTGGGTGCGGTAGATGCTGATGCCGACCTCTCGCACGGCGATGAGGGCCACCGGGACGATCCAGAAGCGGCCGGCAGCGACCAGCGCGATCATGGCTCCGAGGACCAGCACCTTGTCGGCCAGCGGATCCAGGAAGGCTCCCGAGCGGGTGGTGCCATGGCGACGGGCCAGGTGGCCGTCGATCCCATCGGTTAGGGCCAGCACCGTCCAGAAGGCGGCAGCGGCCCAACTGGTGGGTTCCTTCACGATCATCACCAGCAGCACCGGCGATAGCAGCAGGCGCAGAACGGTGATGAAGTTGGCCGGGGTGAGCAGGGCCCCAGGTCCGTATCGCTCGGCGATGCGGACCTGACCGGCGGCAACCGCGGCACGCGCCTTCTCAGCGACGACCCGGTTGTTCGTGACCAACGGAGTCCCGGCGGCGATCTGGCTCTCGGTGGAAAGAGTGGTCTCGGCTACGGGGTCGTCCATCAACTGGCCTCGAGGTCGGGACCGAGTGCTCCGGTCACGGTCAGGGTCGCGAACTTACCAGGTGTCAGATGGTCGGGAACGGTGATGATCCCGTCGATCTCAGGGGCTTCACGGTGGCTGCGGGCCACGCCAGGACTGTCCACGAGCACTTCGACCTCGCGACCGATCAAAAGGTCACGTTTTGCTGCGGTGATGCCGTCTTGCAGTTCGCGCAACTCGGCCAGCCGCTCGTGCATCAGCGAATCTGGCACCTGGTCGTCGAGGCCGACGGCATAGGTGCCGTCTTCAGGGGAGTAGGCGAAGAAGCCGCACCAGTCGACCTCGGCTTCTTCGACGAACTGCAACAGGGCGTCGTGGTCCTCTTCGGTCTCACCGGGGTAGCCGACGATGAAGTTCGACCGGAAGGCAGCGTCGGGTTCGCGGGCCCTGATGTCGGCGATGCGGGCGAGGAACTTCTCGCCGTCGCCCCAGCGGCGCATCCGTCGAATCAGCGGCCGCGAAACGTGCTGCAACGACAGGTCGAAGTAGGGCACCCCGGTCTCGCAGATGACGTCGATGAGACCGTCGGTGAGGTCGGATGGGTACAGGTAGAGCAGCCGGGTGCGGGCCACCCGCTCGGATACGGCCTGCACCAACGGGACGATGGCCCGCTCCCCCTGGCCCTGATCCCGTCCGAAGGCGGCCAGGTCTTGGGCCACCAGTACGATCTCTTCGACGCCGAGTTGGTCGACCTCGGCCAGGATCGTGTCGATGGTGCGGGACCGCTGCGGACCCCGGAAGCTGGGGATGGCGCAGAACCCGCAGGCCCGGTCGCAGCCCTCGGCCACCTTCACGTAGGCCCACGGGCGGCTGGACTTCGGACGGGGCAGGTTGAGCAGATCGAAGTCGGGCAACGGGGCCGCCGGCTTGCGACCGATGGAAACCATGGTGGTAGGTGATGCCCCACCCCCATCGTGGTCGTGGCTGCCGTCGACCAGGTCGTGACCGAACCCGGCCACCAGGTCTATTTCGGGCATGGCCTCGGTGAGCTCGTCGCCGTAGCGTTCGGCCATGCACCCGGTGACCACCAGGCGGGCCCCTTCAGCCTTGTGGTCGGCCAACTCGAGGATGGTGTCGATGGACTCCTGGCGGGCCTCTCCGATGAATGCGCAGGTGTTGACCACCAACAGATCGGCCGAATCGGGGTCGTCGGTGGCGTCGTAGCCGTCCGCGCCCAGCAGGCCGACCAGCTTCTCCGAGTCGACGTCGTTCTTGGGACACCCCAGGGTGACCAGGTGGTAGCGCGACATGGTCTCGCGAGGTTATCGGCTCACGCCCCAACTGCCGTGGTCCACGTCGGACCAGGCCCTCTGGCCGGTCGGTCGATCATGCACGAAACATGGCGCTCAGGCCCTGTGGGGCTGGCCGGGCGGATATGGTCGGGGCATCAAGACCCAGCGACGCGCCACACGGCGCCGCACGCGGTGTCCCTTCGGAAGCTGCACGTTGCAGGGTGAAGGCACCGACCTCTCGGCCCGCCATGAGACGGTCGCGCCCGCCGGACTGGGGTTTGTCATCACCGACGGAGACCAACCATGACCGCTGTTGCCATCGACCTGCGTGGGGTGACCAAGACCTTTCCCGGCAGCACCGCCCCTGCTGTCGCCCCGCTGGACCTGAGCATCGAAGAGGGAGCGATCACCGTGCTCATCGGTCCGTCTGGCTGCGGCAAGACCACGACCTTGCGAATGATCAACCGTTTGATCGAGCCCACCGACGGGACGATCGCCATCGGCGGCACCGACATACGCGAGCAGTCCGTCACCGAACTGCGCCGGGGCATCGGCTACGTCATCCAACAGGTGGGCCTCTTCCCGCACCGGACCATCGCCCAGAACATCGGAGCGGTCCCCCGGTTACTGCGGTGGGACAAGGCCAGGACCACTGACCGGGTACGCGAACTGGCCGAACTAGTAGGCCTCGAACCGAACATGCTCGAGCGCTATCCGTCGGAGCTCTCCGGAGGACAACAGCAGCGGGTCGGCGTGGCCCGAGCCTTGGCGGCGGACCCACCGGTGCTGCTGATGGACGAACCATTCGGGGCCGTCGACCCCATCGTCCGCGGTCGGCTCCAGCGGGAACTGCTCGATCTCCAGGAGCGAGTGCGCAAGACGATCGTGCTGGTCACCCACGACATCGACGAGGCCATCACCCTGGGCGACAAGGTGGCCATCCTCAACGTGGGCGGAGTCCTCGAACAACACGCGGCACCAGATGACCTGCTGGCCAACCCGGCCAACGAGTTCGTCGAGTCCTTCCTGGGGGCGGAACGAAGCCTACGGCGCCTCACGCTCAGCACCGTTGCCGACCTGGTCCTCTCGCCCGGTCCGGTCATCGACATCACGGCATCGGTCACCGAGGCCCGCGCCGCTCTGGAGGCCCACGGCACCGAATGGCTCGGTCTGATCTCGAATGGCAACTTCACCGGTTGGGCGTGGGGTTCGGACCTGGACGATGCCGTTGACCTGGCGTCGATCGAGGTCCGGCGGACCGTCGCCACCATCACCCCTCAGAGCACTCTCCGAGAAGCGCTCGAGCTCATCCTAAACGCCCGGTCCGAGGTGGCGATCGTGTTGGAGGACGACCACCGCTACCTGGGGGCGGTCACCATCGAGTCCATCCGGCGGACCCTGGCGTGACCGCCCTGTCGCCGGTCCCGGCCACCGGTCGGTCCGCCGCCACCCGCTGGGTGGTCCGGGGCGTGGTCGCCGTGGCCTTGGTGGCGTTCGCCATCTGGGCCAAGAGCCGCATCGACGGACTCGACACCAGCACTCAAGCCACCAACCCCATCATCAGGTGGGAATGGCTCTTCCTCCGCGAGCGCACTCCCGATGAGCTTCGCGAAATGACCATCCAGCACCTCCAGCTCACAGTGATTCCGATGGCCATCGGGATCACCATCGCCACCGGGCTCACGTTGGTGGCCCGCAAGCTGCGATGGTCGCTCACGCCGATCACCGTGGTCACCAGCTTCCTCTACACCATCCCCAGCTTCGCCCTCTTCGGCATCCTGCGGACCCTCACCACCAACTTCCAGGCGGCGGTGATCGCGCTCACCAGCTACTCCCTGCTGGTCTTGGTGCGGAACTTCGTGGCCGGTCTCGATGGCGTGCCCGGCCACGTCCTCGATGCCGCCGACGGGCTAGGGATGGGGCCGCTGCGACGGCTGATCACCGTGGAGATCCCCTTGGCCCTCCCGGTCATCTTCACCGGGATCCGGGTGGCCACCGTGACCATCGTGGGTCTGGTGGCTGTCTCCTCGATCATCCAGCTGGGCGGGCTGGGCAGCCTGATCTTCGAAGGGTACAAAGTTCTGTTCTCCACAAAGATCGTTGTGGGGACCGTGCTCTCGATCCTGCTGGCCACCTTGCTCGACCTGCTACTCGACTGGGTCGGCCGTCTGCTCACCCCGTGGGCCCGGCGCAAGGCCGAACCATGATCGCCAACCTCCTGGCTGCAGATCCCACCAACGTCTTCCAGTGGCTCGGTGACTCCAGTGAGCGCCTGGCGTCCGGTGCCATCCCCGACCAGGCATGGATCACCATCTGGCACTCGGTGGCGGCCACTTCCATCGCCATCGTCCTAGCCGTTCCCCTAGCGGTGTGGTTGGCCCACTACCGCAAGGCCGAACTGCTCTCGGCGTGGCTCGTGAACATCGGACGGGTCATCCCGACGGTGACCATCGTGGCCGTGGCCGTGCTGGTGTCACTGCGCAACGGCTATGGGTTCGAACCGTGGCCGATCCTGATTGCCTTGGTGGCCATGGCCCTACCGCCGATCTTCTCCAACACCTACACCGCGGTGCGTGGCGTCGACGAGAACGTTGTGAGTGCAGCGCGTGCCATCGGGACCACCGAGTGGTCGATCATGACCAGCATCGAGCTCCCCCTAGCCTCCATGGTCATCCTCACCGGTATACGCGTGGCCGCTGTTCAGGTGGTGGCCACCGAGGTCATCGGCGCGTTCTTCGGCGGTGAAGGCCTCGGGGCATACATCCGTCAGGGCCTCGGCAACCGCGACAACTACGAGGTCCAGGCGGGGGCGCTGCTCATCACCGGAGTGGCCATGACCTTGGACCTGTGTCTGTTCCTGCTGTCCAAGCTGCTCATCCCCAAGGGCGTGAGCCCGGTCAAGCGCTCCTCCACGGACCGCGCCGGCACCGAACCGCGGCCTTCGGAGCCGGCCAGCACGGCCGGCCCCGTCTCGTGACAACCCCTATCTCACGCCCACCTGTCCATCGATACCCCAAAGAAAGAGACAATCATCATGAACACCACCAGAAGCCGTTCCCCCTGGCGAGCACCATTGGCGTTGCTCGCAGCCTTCGCGCTGGTTCTAGCTGCCTGCGGTAGTGATTCCGACGGAGCCGCCAAAGACGACGGAGCGTCAAAGGGAGATGGCGGCGGTGAGAAGGTCAGCCTCAGCCTCCGCCCTCAGGACTTCGCCGAGTCGGTGACCCTGACCGAGGTCTACGCCCAGTTCCTGGCGACCAAGGGCTATGACACCAGCGTCCAGAAGCCCGACGGAGCGTTCCGGGACGGGGTGTACCCGGCGCTCGAAGACGGCGAGGCCGACATAGTCATCGACTACACCGGTAGTGCCGCCACCTTCCTCGACCCCGCCGGCACCCCATCGGCCGATCCCGATGAGACCTACGACCGCCTGGTCGCCTCCTTGGGCGACAACCTCGAGGTCGGGGCCTTCTCGCCAGCCGAAGACAAGAACGCACTCGTGGTCCTCAAGTCCTTCGCCGAAGAACACGACCTCACCACGATCTCCGACCTGGCCACCGTGCCCGACGTTGTCTTCGGTGGCTCGGCTCAGTGCATGGAGCGTGAGGATTGCCTGCTCGGCTACCAGGGCGATACCTACGGACTGACCTTCAAGTCGGTAAAGACCCTGGACTATGGCCCGCCGCTGGCTGCCGGTCTCAAGTCCGGTGACATCGATGCCGCCCAGTACCAGACCACCGCCCCCGAGATCGCCAGTGGCGACTTCGTGGTGCTCGAGGACGACAAGGGCCTGCTCTCGGCCGACAACGTCGTGCCCATCGTCGCCGCCAAGAAGTCGGACGCGGACCTGCTTGCTGCCCTCGACGAGCTCAGCAAGCAGCTCACCACCGAGGACCTCATCGCTTGGAACGTCAGGACCGACATCGACAAGGACGACCCGGTCGATGTGGCCACCGACTGGCTGGAGGAGAAGGGTCTGATCTGACCCGACGTCAGAGGTGAGTGTCGGTCCTGGTCTACGGACCGGGACCGACACCCGCCTTCGGTTGTTGTGGCCTTCGGGCTCCCCGTGGTCGCTAGCTTCGGTCCGACGGTTCCAGGGAACGACCGCAGATGACAGCAGATGCAGCGATGAACTCGGTTGTAGATACAGGTGGCGCACATGGGTGACGTGTCGGAACTACGAATCGACCCGCTCACCGGGGTCGAGGTGCAGGTGACCCGCAGTCGCCAGACCCGTCCCAACCGGCCCACCAGCGACTGCCCGTTCTGCGTGGGCGGCATCGAATCCCCCGAGCCCTACGACGTCCGGGCCTTTACCAACCGGTGGCCGTCGTTTCCCGACGAACGCTGTGAGGTGGTGCTCTACCACCCTGATCACGACGCCCGCCTCCCCCACCTACCAGCGGAGCACGTGCGCAAGGTGATCGACCTTTGGGCTGAGCGCACCGAGGCGCTCGGGTCCCGCGACGACCTGGCCTACGTGCTGGTCTTCGAGAACCACGGTGCCGAGGTGGGGGCCACCATCCCCCACCCCCACGGCCAGATCTACAGCTACCCGACGGTGCCGGCCCTGCCGGCCACCGAACTGGCCCGGTTGGCCGACGGCCACCGCCTGCTCGAAGACCGACCCGAACTGGTGGTGGTGGAGCGCGACGGCTGGCGGGCCTGGGTACCCGGCGCTCCGATCTACCCCTACGGGATGCGGGTGGCTCCCCTGGAGCAGCGGCCCGACCTGCCCTCGCTCGACAGCGACGAACGAAGTGCGTTCGGATCCGTGTTGACCGAGGCCCTCGGCCGGCTGGAAGGTGTGTTCGACCCGCCCATGCCCTACATGTTCTGGATCCACCAGCGCCCCACCGACGGCGGCCACTGGCCCCAGGCGTGGATGCACGTGGAGATCGTCGGCCCCCACCGCTCCCCTGGAGTGATGCGCTACGTGGCCGGGGCCGAACTGGGCAGCGGCGCCTACCTGAACCCGGTGGTACCCGACGAGGCCGCCGAACGGCTCCGGTCGGTGGCCTGGCCGGTGGGCAAGTGATCACCGCTTTCGCTCCCGGCCGGGTCAACCTGATCGGCGAGTACACCGACATCGCCGATGGTCTCGTGTTGCCCATGGCCATCCATCTCGGCACAACGGTCACCGGCCAACCCGGCGGCGACGTGGTGACGCTCACCTCGGCCGACGAAACCGAACCGGCCGTGGTCCCCCTCGACGTGACCGACCCCGCTTCCTGCCAACCCGATTGGGCCCGCTACGTGGCCGGCGTGGTGGCCGAACTCCGACCCACCGTCGGGTTCACAGGGACCGTGACCACCACGCTGCCCATCGGCGCCGGGCTCTCGTCAAGTGCCGCGCTAGAGGTGGCGGTGGCCCTGGCCCTCGGCTTCGACGGCGACACAGTCGAACTGGCGCAGTTGACCCGCCGAGCCGAACACGCCGCCTCAGGGGTGCCGTGCGGGATCATGGACCAATTGGCTTCCGCCGCTGGCGTAGCCGGGTCGGCTTTGCTGATCGACTGCCACGAACTGACCGTCACCCCCGTCCCGGTAGCCGGCGACGTCGAAGTCCGGGTCATCCACTCCGGGCAGGCCCGCCAATTGGCCGGCTCGGCGTACGGCGAACGCAAGGCCGCGGTGGACGCGGCCGCCGCGTTGCTCGGGCCGCTGCGGCTGATCGACGACCCCGCCACCATCGACCAGGTCGACGACCTGGTGGTGCGGCGCCGGGCCCGCCATGTGATCACTGAGAACGCCCGGGTGCGACGCTTCGCTGATCATCTGTCAGCCGGCAAGCTGGGAGCAGCCGGCGCCGAGATGGCGGCCAGCCATGCGTCGTTGCGTGACGACTTCGAGGTATCCACCACCGTGCTCGACGAGTTGGTCGACCGACTATCGACTACGCCGGGTGTCTACGGGGCTCGGCTCACCGGGGCCGGTTTCGGTGGCTGCGTGGTGGCCCTCACTGCCCCGGGAGCCCTCGACGAGGGCTGGCTGGTCCGGCCCTCCCGTGGCGCCTACCGGAGCTGACGCACCCCCAGGCTCGCTAGCGGGCTAGCGCTACCGGGCTCGCCCGATGGCATCGTGCAGGCGCTGGACCGCCGCAGGTGTGCGCACGCCCCACCAGAACAGGTCCTGACCGTCGATCTCCAACACCGGAGCGACGACGGAAAGTTCCACCAGGTGCTCGGGTTTGAACGCATAGGGCTCCGACGGGGCCAACACCACATCAGGACCGGCGGCGATGACGGCATCGAGATCCACCGTGGGATACCGGACCGACGGAGCATCAGAGTCGGCCGCCGGCACGTCTATGACCTCGACACCGATCACCGCCAACAGCGATGCCCCGTATGTGTCAGTGCCGATCGTCATCCACGGGCGCCGCCAGATGGGTACGAACGCTCGCAGGCCGAGCGGCGCCACCTCGAGCAGCGGACTCCCCCACTGCCCGTCGTCGGGCGTGGCTGCCACCGCATCAGCGAGGGCCCGCAGCGCCGGCGTCACATCGTCGATCGTGCGAGGCGAGCAGTTGTGGATGTGGGTCCCGGCGGCCACCAGGGCGTCGGCATCCTCGCGACGGTTCTCCTCATCGCACACCACCACCACGTCGGGGGCCAGGGCGACGATGTCTTCCACCCGAGGGTTCTTGGTACCACCGATGTGGTGGAGCAGCGGTTGCTCGCAATAGTCGGTGCAGGCCACCGGGGTGATGCCCCAGGCCAGGAGTGTCTCGGTGACCGACGGAACCAGGCTGACCACCCGCACGACGCCTCCTACATCCGGTCGAGCAGTTCGGCCTTCTTGCGCTGGTACTCGGCATCGCTGAGCACGCCGCGCTGGTGGAGCTCGGAAAGCTGGTCGATCTGCTGGGGGATGGTGTGAGGCTGGTGGGTGGTTGTATCCGCGGCACCCGTCGCAGGCCCGCGCATGCGATCGAACTTGCGGTTCTCGTTGGCCTCCATCTGCACGTAGATCTCCTTCTGGACGACCGACGGCTTGCGGATGTTGGAGAAGGCCTCGCTACCGCTCTCGCCCGCTGACTCGATGGCCAGATCGCCCGAGCCGATGATCCGCTCGAACACCGTCTGCTTGAAGAAGACGGTGTTGATCCGTTCCAGCGGGATCTCCACGCCCTGCTTCGACAACACCCCGTGGCGGGTGATCAGGCGGTCGCTGGTGAGCACGAACATGGTGGTGTTCCACTTCATGTACTGCCAGCCCAACCAGGCCAGGGTGAACAACACCGCGCCCACCAGCACGATGGTGGCGACGGATTCGATGGTGCCGCTGGGATCTATCCCCACGAGAACGCCGAGGGCGAGGATCACCGATATCACCGATGCGGCCATGGGCGCAGCCAGATAGAACCAATGGGGACGCAGGTCGAGCACGAGTTCTTCGTCTGCGGTCAGAAGGTTTCGAGGGAAGGCCACGCCGGGAGTGTACGACAGGCCGTACGCTCGGTGGGTGGACGCACAACGCCTGCTCGATGGGCTCGATGTCGCCCAGCGCAGGGCCGTGACCACCCCTACCCATCCGTTGGCCATCCTGGCCGGCGCCGGGTCGGGGAAGACCCGGGTACTCACCCGGCGCATCGCCTACCGCTGCGCCACCGGTGATGCCGACCCTCGCCACGTCCTGGCCGTGACCTTCACCCGCAAGGCAGCCACCGAACTCGACAGTCGTCTGCGAACCTTCGGCCTACGCGACCTTCCCGCGGCCGGTACCTTCCACGCGCTTGCCTATGCCCAACTGCGCACGGCCTGGACTGGAGATGGCTCGTCCCCGCCGAAGCTGATCGACGGCAAAGGCCGATTCATGCGTCGGATCCTGGGCAACACCCGTCGGGTCAGCGTCGGCGAGTTGGCCTCCGAGATCGAGTGGGCCAAAGCCCGCATGGTCTCCCCCGATGCCTACGTAGACGTGGTCGCCCGGACAGGGCGGCCCACACCAGTTGATCCCGAACGGATCAGCGAGTGGTACCGCACCTACGAGCAGGACAAGCGTCGACGCGGCGTCATCGACTTCGACGACCTGCTGTCGCAGTGTGCGACCCGCATCGAACGGGACCCATCGTTCGCCGCCGCGCAACGGTGGCGGTTCCGCCACCTGTTCGTCGACGAGTACCAGGACGTCAACCCGCTCCAGGAGCGCTTGCTGCGGGCCTGGTTGGGCGACCGACCCGATCTTTGCGTGGTCGGCGACCCCAACCAGGCGATCTACGGCTGGAACGGCGCCGACCCCGACCATCTCCTGCGCTTCACCGAGCATCATCCTGGCGCTGAGGTGGTGGAGCTCCACGACTCGTACCGGTCCACACCTCAGGTGTTGACGGTGGCGGCCGCCATATTGGCCGAAGGCCAGGCTGGTGTTCGTCCGTTGACAGCACACCGAGCCGACGGCGTCGTGCCGGTGATCGTCGGCTATCGGTCCGATACCGACGAGGCCCAGGGAATTGCCCGAGCGGTGCGCGACCACCACCAACCGGGCCGGCCGTGGTCGTCCCAGGCCGTGCTGGTGCGAACCAATGCGCAGACGGCGGCCATCGAGACAGCCCTGCGCCGGGCCGGGGTCCCCTACCGGGTTCGCGGTGCCAGCCGGTTCCTCGACGACCCCGAGGTCAAGGACCTTCTTCAACGGCTGGGCCGCCTGCGCGAGCCGCTGTCCACCACCGTCGAGGACCTGGCCGCCAGCGTGACACGCCAGCGTGACGACCTCTACGACCAACACGGCGGGGCCGAGCTCCCCGATACTGCGGTGGGCCGGCGCCTGGCGGCATTCGACCAGATCGTGGAACTCGGCCGTGAACTCCTGATCACCGATCCCCATGCCACCAGCGACAGCTTTCCCGGTTGGCTGCGCACCGTGCTGCTCGACGACAGCCCGGGCGGCGCCGATGCGGTGACGCTGGCATCGTTCCACTCGGCCAAGGGCTTGGAGTGGGACGTGGTCCACATCGCCGGCGTGGAAGCCGGCTACGTCCCCATCAGTCACGCCAAGACCCGAGAGGCCCGGGCCGAGGAACTTCGGCTGTTCTACGTGGCCATCACCCGGTCGGCTGATGTGCTCCGCTTCTCTTGGGCACAACGCCGGACGTTCGGCTCCGATCCCGTCGAACGTCGACCGTCGCCGCTACTCGACCCGGTACGGGCAGCCATCGCTCCCATGCGACCAGACCCGAACGGTCCCACCGTGCCCACCACCCTGGTGGAAGCGACCCGGTCGTCGCTCGGCGCCACCCGAGGTAACAACGAAGCCAGCGTGCGGGCGGCCCTGGCCAACGCGCTGCGGGCATGGCGGACCGACCAGGCCCGCAAAGCCGGCGTCCGTCCCACCGTCGTACTCTCCGACAAAGCGTTGATGGCCATTGCCCGCCGCCGGCCCCGCAGTGCCGAAGCCCTGGCCGACCTGCCAGGGAGTGGTCCACTCATCAGGGAACGGCACGGCACTAGGTTGCTCGCCATCGTTGCCGAGCACGACCCCGAGTAGAGGTTTCCATTGCGGTTCGAGCTGATCCAGGACTATTCGTCATCCGTCGAGGCAATCACCGCGGCATACGCCGATCCAGACCTGTACCCGACGCTGGTAGGGCTGCCGAAGCTCGGCGGCATCGAGGTACTCGACCACCAAGCCGATGATGCCCGGGCTCGCCTGTGGATCCGATTCGCCTTCACCGGCCATCTACCCGGGGCCGCTACCGCGGTCGTGGATCCGGCCCGACTCACCTGGGTGCAGGAAACCGATCACGACCTCGTCTCCGGCATCACCTCGTTCGTGCTCAACCCGGACCACTACGCCGACCGCCTGAAGGCCTCCGGCTCATTTCGGATCACCGAGCACGGGAACGGGAGCCGTCGAACCGTGACCGGCGAACTGAAGGTCCGAGCCCTGCTGGTGGCAGGCCGGGTGGAGCAGGCCATCGTTTCAGGCCTTGGTGAGTACCTCACTGCCGAAGCTCCAGCGGTCGACCGCTACCTCGACAGTTGACCGATGGCTCCCATAGGAGCCGCCAACTCAGCGTTGTTCGTGCTGGCGGGCTTCACGCTCGGCCAACAGATCCATGAAGGTACCCGGCTGCATGGAGATGAAGATCCCCTTGGCCGTGGCCGTGAGCCGGTCACCGGCGAAGCACGATCCCTCCACGAATATCTTCCGCCGTTCGACACCCACCAACCGGCCCTCGAAGCGCAGATCGGTCTTGAGCGGAGTCGGGCTCTCGTAGCGGATCGACAACGTGCCGGTCATGCCCGGTGCGCCCGACAATGACTGGGTGGCGCCGAGGACCTCATCGAATGCCGCGGCAACGTAGCCACCGTGGACACAGCTCGGAGGCCCTTCGTAGGCCTGACCGAAGTTGACCTCGGCCATGATCACGCCGTCCTTCTCGCTGATGGACATGGGTGGGGCCAACGGGTTGGCGATGCCGATCAACGGGCTGTGGTCGTACAGCGGGTCTTCGCGTTGGCCAGCGTTGGCGGCCTCGCTGAAACCGTAGAGCGTGCCCTGGTGATGGTCCTCGAAGCGGGCGGCGGCGGCTTTCACTTCAGCGGTGGCCGCGGCGATCACGTCGTCGGGCGCATCGGTGGCCACGAGACGGTCGACCAGCAGTCGGGTGGCATCGGCCAATTCCCGCATGGCCGCACGTCGGGGCGAGAGCTCACGATCCGACGATGCCGCATGGAGACGTTTGGTGACCATCTCCAGGCGTGTCGGATCCGATTCACCAGCCATCCTCGGCAGATAGTCGGTGGTCCAGATCGGATCGGCAGGGTCGGTCGGGTCGGTCACGGGAGTGCTCCTACGCCTCGGCGAGGTCGATGATCACCGGACAGTGGTCCGATGGTTGTGGACCCTTGCGGGCATTGCGGTCGACGGTTGCAAACGTGACCCGGTCGGCCACCGGCTTGGTACCCATGATGAGATCGATGCGCATGCCCATGCGCTTGTGGAAGCTGCCAGCCCGGTAGTCGTAGTAGCTGTAGAGCTTGGGCTCGGGGTGGCGAAGGCGGAACGTGTCGATGAGGCCCCAGTCTTCGAGAGCCTTCAGGGCATCTCGTTCGGGGACGCTGGTGTGGGTGCTGTCTACGAACTTGGAGATGTCCCAGACGTCCTCATCGGTGGGGGCGATGTTGTAGTCGCCAGCCACGATCACCGGCTCCGAGGGGTCGTGGCGATCATCCAACATGGTGTGCAACTGGGCCAGCCACTCCAGCTTGTACTGATAGTGGTCGTCGTCGAGCGAACGGCCATTCGGTACGTAGGCGCTGGCGATGCGGATGCCACCGCAGGTGGCCCACAGCAACCGGGCTTGGGGGTCGTCGTAGCCGGGACCGAACCCGTTCACGGGGTCTTCGATGCCGACCCGGCTGAGGATGGCCACACCGTTCCACCGGCCCTCGCCGTGATGAACGCTCTCGTAGCCCATCGACTCGAAGGTCATGGCCGGGAAGGCGGCATCGGCCATCTTCGTCTCTTGGAGACACACCACATCGGGTTGCACATCGGTGAGCCATTCCTCGACGCGTGGGAGGCGGGCCTTCAAAGAGTTGACGTTCCAAGTGGCGATGCGCACCCGGCCACCGTAGCGGCCCTCGGCTGAAGCCCCGTCGGTCGTAACGACCGCGACCGGGACCTACGATCGGCTCGTGGATGCAACCTGCTGGAGCGACTATCTGTGCCCTTGGTGCTACCTGGGCCAGCACCGCGATCGCCTCCTCGTCGACCTCGGCGTCACCGTCACCCACCTCCCCTACGAGTTGCACCCCGAGATCCCCCCGGAAGGACGCGCGGTACGCCCAGACGGTCGGCTCCGAACCACATTCGACCGGGTGGAGGCTGCCTGCGACGAGGCCGGCATGCCCTTCCGGCGCCCCACCCGCATGCCCAACACCCGTCGGGCCCTCGAG
>JBDTBS010000011.1:0-13621 GCA_039924035.1 Aquihabitans sp.
AACGAGGGATCACCGGGGCGGTGGCCGACGAGCTCTACGTGAAGATGAAGGCCTTCGCCAACTACGGGTTCCCCGAGTCGCATTCGGTGTCGTTCGCCTACCTGGTCTACGCGTCGGCCTGGTTGAAGTTCCACGAACCGGCCGCGTTCTGTGCCGCTCTCCTCAACGCACAACCGATGGGTTTCTGGTCGCCTCACACCCTGGTTCGAGATGCCCGCCGCCACGGCGTGGAGGTGCGATCGCCCGATCTCAACGCGTCCATGGCTCAAGCCGACCTGGAGGTCTGCGCGGGTTCGGTGGGCGACGTGGCCGTCCGCCTCGGGGTCGGGTCGGTGCGGGGCATCAGCGACGACCGGGCCGACGAGATCGAGGCCGCCCGCAAAGCCGACGGCCCCTACCGGTCCATGGAAGATCTGGTCCGACGGGTACCAGCTTTGGAGGTCCCCCAGCTGGAGGCCCTGGCCATGGCCGGGGCCTTCGGCGAGAGCCTGGGCCTCGAACGCCGGGAGGCCCTGTGGGCGGCGGGGGCAGTGGCCCAGTCGAAGCCGGGGCGGCTGGCCGGGGTGGTCACCGGGGTCACCGCCCCCCAGCTCCCGGGCATGGCCCCCGCCGAGGAAGCAGTAGCCGACCTGTGGGCCACCGGCATCGCCCCCGACGGCCACCCCACCTCGTTCCTGCGAGAGCAGCTCACCGAACTGGGGGTGCTCACCTCGGCCGACCTGAAGGGCGTCGAACCGGGTACCCGGGTGCGGGTGGCCGGGGTGGTCACCCACCGGCAGCGACCCATGACGGCCCAGGGCACCACCTTCCTCAACCTGGAAGACGAGACCGGCCTGATCAACGTGGTGGTGTCAAAGGGATGCTGGGCCCGGTTCCGCCGGGTGGCCCGAGAGTCACCGGCCATGACCATCCGGGGTCGACTCGAGAGCAGCGAAGGCGTGATCAACGTGGTCGCCGACCACCTCGCCCCGCTGTCGCTACCCGGTTCGGCCACCCACGCCAGCCGCGACTTCCGCTGACTAGGCCCGGCCGGGCCGGAGCTCACATCCGTTCTTGAACAGATAGTGGCTGCTGGCTAGCCACTTCCTGTTCAAGAAGCGAGCGGCCGGGTCCCACATCCGTTCTTGAACAGATAGTGGCTACTGGCTAGCCACCTTCTGTTCAAGAACGGTTCGGGATGGGCAGTCCGTCAGTCGACGGGGTCGAGGAGCAGGGTCTGGACGGCGTGGCCGAGGCGGCCCTGTTCGTCGTAGAGGTCGGCTTCGGCGGTACCGATGCCCTGGTCCTCGAAGCGGGTCACGGCATCGATGGCCACCCACTCACCCACCGGCAGCCGATGGATCGTCACGGTGAGGTCGGGGTTGATGTAGGTGGCCTGGAGCGGATCGATGATGCCGGACACGCCGTTGAGGAAGTCCGAAGCCGCCGCCACCCGCTGGAAGGGGCTGGGCTCCACGCCGGGCAGCACGGGGACGGTGAGCCGGATCCAGTCGGTGGCCGGGCCGAGCTCGCCGAACGCTCCCGCCACCAGACAGTGCTCGGTGCCGTCCTTGTGGAAGGCGGTGAGACCAGCGTCGTCGAACACCCAGTCGATGCCGCTACGGCCTTCGGTCCGGGGGGCCGGTTGCCTGTCGACCGGACGGATCAGGTCGTCGGGCAGCTCCACGTCGCGACGACGGATGGCCAACACCGTGGCCCGCACCAAACGCCGGCCGTCGTCGTCAGAGACGATCACCTCGGCCACTTGCACCTTGCGACCAGGGCGCACGATCTCAGCGTGGACGGTCAACGGGGCCAAGGGCACCGGTCGTTCGAGGTCGAGGGTCAACCGAACAGGCAAGCGGGCATCAGCGCCACTCTCGGCCAGCACCGTCTCGGCCGCGTGGGCTACCAACGCCGAGGTCGGGCCACCGTGCAGCGCATGAGGCGACCATGGCCCCCGACTGAACCCGGTGGGCAAATAGCGGTCTCGGTCGAGCACGGTGAACAACGAATCGGCCATCCGGTCACCCTACGAGCGACACCGCAGCCTCCGCCCCGGGCTCCGGTCCGGGCCAGAACAACTACCCGACCAGAACAGGTCGCGGGTCAGAGCAGGTCGCGACGCAGGTCTTCAGAAGGCCGGGGCGACAGGAGCCCGGGGGCTACGTCGAAGATGGTCTTGGCCCCGATGTCACCGGCCTGGTTCATCCGGTGGGCAGCTCGGGCGTAGGCCACCAGCACGCTGGCGGTGAACGCCGGGTTGTGGTCGAGCTCCAGTCGGAACTGCATGGAGTGGTTGCGGCCGTCGGCGGTGGAGGCACTGCGGATCACGAACCCACCGTGAGGCATGGCATCGTGCTCGGCGGCCAACGTTTCGGCATCGATGAACGTGACCGTGGTGTCGTAGTCGGCGAAGTAGTCGGGCATGGTCACGATGGCCTGCTCGACCTCGTCGGCCTCAGCACCGTCGGCCAGCACCACGTAGCAGTGGCGGGTGTGCTTCTCGCGGGTGGTGAGCTCAGGGCGCTCACCACTGCCGGCCCGCTCTACGGCCTCGGGAGAAGGAATCGTGTACTGCACGCCACCGGCCACACCGGGCACGCGGCGCACCGCATCGGAGTGGCCCTGGCTGAGGCCCCGGCCCCAGAACGTGTAGGTGGCCCCCTCGGGCAGGATCGCTTCGCCCATCAGGCGGTTGAGCGAGAACAGTCCCGGGTCCCAGCCCGTGGAGATCACCGCGGTGGTGCTGGCAGCCCGAGCGGGAGCGTCGACCGAAGCGAAGTAGTCGGGGATCTTGGCGTGGGTGTCGTAGCTATCGACGATGTTGAACATGGAGGCCAGCAGCGGACCCTGCACCGGCAGGTCCTCCTTGGAACCACCACAGCACAACATCACGTCGATGCTGCCCTGGAGATCGGCTACATCGTCGAGCCGGTAGACGGGGGTCGCAGGGTCTGCGGGGGTCACTGTGGCCGGGTCCCGACGGGTGACGATCGCCACCAGTTCGAGGTCGGGGCTCTGGGTGATGGCCGCTTCCGCACCCCGCCCGAGGTTGCCGTAGCCAGTGATGCCGATCCTGATCCTGGTGCCCATGACCATCCATGATGCGGGCCGACCGGCAGCCACGCACAACTGGGCGAGATGACGACCGGGATGACCAACCTGGATGACCAACGAGCCGGCAAACAACATCGACAGCGGCCGGTCGGGAACAATGGGGCCATGGCGATGAACGTGAACCGCTGGCTGAAGTACGCAAAGGCCCGGATCGACTCGGCTGTCGGGTCGGGGCACGAGTCGCTCGACCGACTCGAAGCCGAGCAGGAAGCAGAGCGGGCCGACAAGCCGTGGCTGGGCAGCGACAGCACCGCCCCCACCTTCGACGAGGCCCGGGCCCGCATCGAGTGGGAAGCCGACCAGCAGGCCAAGAAGGCCGACCGACACCGCGAGGGCGATCAGACCGAGACCAAGGAGTCCGACACCGCCGGAGGAGTCGACGCGGGGAAGTCGGAGACCACGACGAAGCGGTCGGGTTCTGGGAAAGCCGATGCCAAGGTGAACGGGTCGAAGGGATCCGACGCCGAGGCATCGGGTGAGCCCGATACCCCTCACCGCCGCAAGACCGACGTCGATCCGAGCGCCACGTCCGATGCTGACCGGGCCGGTGCCGGCGGACCCTCTGCGCCGGCGACGCCAACTGACCGGTCCTTCAAAAAGGGCGACACTGCGGCCGGAAGTTCGACCACGTCAGACGATGACGCCGCCGACCCCGGACCCGCTCCCCGGTCGCCCCAGCAGATCGCCATCGACGCCGAACGGGAGACGGCCCGCCTGGAGCTAGAGGACCGTCAGCGGAAGTCGGCCGAACGCCTCGAACAGATCCGCCAAGAGCTAGGCATCGAAGACACCCCCACGCCCTGACTGCGGCGGTTGCGGCCGCAACCGCCGCAGTCCGGATCGCAGCCCAAGCCCGCAGCCCAAGCCCCAACGACCAAGCCCGCAGCCCAAGCCCGCAGCCCAAGCCCAACGACCCGAAACGGCGTGGCGGTGGGGCTGGGGTGAGATCCGACGCAGAGCGCGGCTGCGACGGGCAGCATGGCTGTCACGCAACGCTGACGAATGGGAACCCGAGATGACTGTGCCCGCCGATCCCAATGCCCGCCCGAAGCCGAACGCAGGCGCCGACGGTCCTGTCCGATGGTTCGCCGACCTGCACCTGGCCGATGCCCCCGAGGTGGGGGGCAAGGGAGCCAACCTGGGCGAGATGACCGGGGCCGGCCTGCCGGTGCCGCCCGGCTTCGTGGTGGTGCAGTCGGCCTACCTGGCCGCGCTCGCCACCGCCGGTCTCCGAGAAGAGGCCGAGTCGCTGAAGCCGCGGCCCACCGACGACCTGGCCGCCGCGGCCGAGGAGTACGACCGGGTGGCCGCGGCCGGACGGGACCTGGTGAACCGGGCAGGCATGCCCGACGACCTGCGGGCCGTGGTGGTCGACGCCTACCGGCAGCTCGGCGACAACATCGCGGTGGCCGCCCGCTCATCGGCCCCGGCCGAGGACTCGGCCGACATGTCGTTCGCTGGCATCCACGAGAGCTTCACCAACGTGTCCGGCGAGGACGACCTGGTGAAGGCCATCCTCGGGTGCTGGCTATCTCTGTGGTCGCCACGAGCTGTGGCCTACCGAGATGCCCAGGGCTATCTCGACGAGCCGTCGGTGGCCGTGGTGGTCCAGCAGATGGTGGCCTGCGACCGAGCCGGTGTGCTGTTCACCGCCGACCCCCGCACCGGGCACCGGGACCGGATCATGGTGGAGGCAGCCTTCGGCCTGGGCGAGGTGGTGGTCGGCGGACAGGTGGAACCCGATACCTATGTCGTGGGCAAGGATCTGAGCCGCATCGAGATGCACATCGGCCAGAAGGTGGAGCGCCTGGTCGGCACTGCCGACGGCGAGGAGCGCCAGGCCCTCACCGAGGCCGAAGGGGCCGAGCGGGTGCTCGACGACGACCAGCTCGATGCCCTGGTGGCATTGGCCAAGACGGTCGAAGACCACCTGGGGGTACCCCAGGACATGGAGTTCGGCTTCACCGGTCCCGACCTCTGGCTCCTGCAGACCCGGCCCATCACCACCCTCCTCGACAGCGACAGCGACAGCGACGACGGCGACAGCGGCGACGGCGACGACGGCGACGAGGGCGACTCGAAGAGTGGTGGCAAGACCGTCTCGGCATCGAACGCCAAGGTCCTCGCCACCGGTCTGGCCGCGGGGCCAGGGATGGTGTCGGGCAAGGTCCGCATCTTGCACTCGCCACGCGACAGCCATCTGCTCGAACAGGGCGAGATCCTGGTGGCGGCCATGACCGACCCCGACTGGCTGCCGGCCCTCCGTCGGGCCGGGGCCATCGTCACCTACCACGGCGGGATCACCTGCCACGCGGCCATCGTGGGCCGTGAACTGCACCGGCCGGTGATCGTGGCCGCCCGCACCGCCACCGTCGACCTGGCCGACGGTCAGATGGTCACCGTCGACGGCGATACCGGGCTCGTGTTCGAGGGTGAGGTGGCACCGCCTCCCAAGAGCAAGCAAGCCGCGGCGGCGGCCAGCCAGCAAACGGCGCCGACCACAGCCACTGCTGTCTACGTCAACCTGGCCGTCCCCGATGACGCCGAACGGGTGGCCGCGCTACCCGTCGATGGCGTGGGGCTACTACGAGCCGAGTTCATGATCACCGAGGCCCTCAAGGGTCAACATCCGTCCCGGCTGCTCAGTGAAGGTCGTCGGGAAGAGTACGTAGAGGCCATGTCGGCCGGGGTCGACCGGATCGCCGCGGCCTTCCACCCTCGGCCGGTCGTCTACCGGGCGGTAGACCTGCGCAGCAACGAGTTCCGGGGCCTCGAAGGCGGCGAGGTGGAACCCGAGGAGCGCAACCCAATGATCGGCTACCGGGGCTGCTTCCGCTACGTGACCGAACCCGAACTGTTCTCCCTCGACCTCGACGTCATCCACGCCGTCCGCCAGCGTCACCCCAACGTCGATCTCATGATCCCGTTCGTGCGCACCCGCTGGGAGCTGGAAGCGGCCCTGGCCCAGATCGACGCCCACCCACTCGGGCAGGATCGCAAGATGCGGCGTTGGATCATGGCCGAGGTCCCCTCGGTGATGTACTGGTTGCCCCAGTACGCCGAGCTCGGCATCCACGGCGTGTCCATCGGCAGCAACGACCTGACCCAGCTCATGTTGGGCGTCGACCGAGACAACGATGTGTGCAGCGATCTGTTCGACACCATGGACGAAGCGGTGCTCGATGCCATCGACCAGATCGTGGAACGGGCATCGGCGGCCGGGCTGCACACGTCGCTGTGCGGACAGGCCGCGTCCAACGATGCCGCCCTGGTGGAGCACCTGGTCCGCCGAGGTATCGCGTCGGTTTCGGTCGACCCGAGTGTGGCCGAACAGACCCGACGCACGGTGGCCCGAGCCGAGCAGCGCATCATCCTCGATGCTGCCGCCGGTCGCACCCCGCCCAGCTAACCCCAGAAAGCTGAAACGGGGTCGTCTGAAATGGTCATGTGGTCAACGCCGGGTCGCGTCGTTGGGGGACTATGTGGAAGATGCGGACCCGGGCCGACAGCAGGTCGACCAGGGGCCCGAGTAGCAGGATCACCAGGATGGTGCCGGGGCCGATGGCCGCTCCGAGCAACCAGCCCACCAGCGAGCCGGTGGCCTGGAAGGTGCTGTAGCCCCACCGGAACGGCACCGGCGGGTCGAAGGACTGCACGGCTGCTTCGGCGGGGCCGGCGCCCGCTCCGGTGGCCAGGTAGCCGGCCACCCCAACGGTGATCACGGGGATGGCTGCGGCCAGCAGAGCAATGCGGGCAGCCATGGCATCGGGCTCGGTTCCCAAGTGGAGCACCACCGAGATCGACGCCCCCACCACCAGCGGCTGAAGGATCGCCCCGATGCCGAGGGCCATGCCCCTCCGCCAGGCAACGGCCAGCATCAACCCGCTCAGCACGGTGTTGACCACGAAGAAGTGCACGTCCATGGCCAACGAGATGCCGTTGGTCAGCGTGGAGAACCCGTCGGAGCCGAGAGCGGCCAGCAACAGCATGGCCACACCGATCCCCAAGATGGTGCACCACAACACGAGGAGTGCGACCTTCTTGGGCATCCGCAGCACGCTACCGACACATCGGCGTGGTGGCGTTGCCGTGCCCGGTAACACGGGTGGACCCGCCGGACCGTCCAGAGGTCGGCGGAGCCAGTTCAGTGGGCTGGACAGGCCAGCCGGCAGGGCCAGGTCAGCTGGCCGAGACCATCAGGGCCTTGCGCTCGTTCTCGTTGAGACCACCCCAGATGCCGTGAGGCTCACGGATCTGGAGGGCGTAGTCGAGGCAGGGGCGCCGTACCGGACAGGTCCGGCAGATGTCCTTGGCTCGGAGCTCTCGCCCGATCTTGTCCTCTTTGCGTTCGAAGGTCCCAGGCGGAAAGAAAACCGCCGACTGTGGACCCCTACATGCAGCTCGGAGCTGCCATTCGTTCTCTATGCGTTGTGCGCTCACCGGAAGTCCCCCTTTCGGTACGGAGGAACCGTAGGACTAGGTCGAACGCCTTACAAGACCCAACTTTCGCGAGCAAATAACGCGACTATCGCGAGCATCGATGGCCCACCTCGACAAAAGTGATAGGCCCCCTGACCAGGTAGATCAGCGCCGGGGTCTGGTCAGACCTGGGAAGCAGAGGCTTCGTTGGCCGGTTCCACCTCGAGAAGCAGACCGTCGACATCGACCACACGGACCGGCGCATCGCTGGTGAACGACGCTCCGGCAGCGCCACGGGCCGGCCACAGTCCTCCACGAACGCGCACCACACCTTCGGGATCGAGCGCGGAGGTGGTCTCACCTTCGTCACCGATCATCCACTCCCGGTCGATGATGGGCGTTGAGAACCGGGTGCGAACCATGGTCGGCATGCCCAAGATCATGGACAGCGGGACACCGACGATCCCCACCAGAAGTGAGATCCACGACAGGCTGACCCCGTCGTAGAAGAGCAGCGAACCGGCCACCAGAGCAACCACGCCAATGGCCGACCACACCCGTGGCGCGCCGGTCTGCACGTCGACGGTGAACCCGAACATGGCCACCAGGACCAGCACGATGGCCACCGGGCGCACCGGCAGGATCGACAGCCCATAACAGCTGAGGACGAATGCACCAGCTCCCACCAGCCCGGCCACGCCGACACCGGCGGTGTAGAGCTCGAAGATGATCAGAGACAGGCCGATCAGCAACAGCAGGTAGGCCGCAGGCGGACTGGCCACCGTGTGGAACAGCTGGTCCTGGATCGGCAGCGCCGAGAACACCGGCACGGTGAGCGGCTTGGTCTCCAACTTGCCGTCGACGGTGGTCTGCTCGGAATCGAACCCGGGAATGTCGATGAGGAAGGAACCGATCACGTCGGCGGGCTGCACCGGGCCGATCTCCAGGCTCCGGGACTGCTCATCGTCGATGGTCCCGTTGCGCAGCCGGTCCTTCGCAGCCACGAACTCGGGCTTCAGGAGATCTTCGGGGACAACCAGGTCCCCGGTCTTGCCGAGCTGGGAGCCCGGGGACACACCGATGTAGTCGGCCGCGCCCACGATCTGCGCGGCACCGCCGAGGGCACTCGACCCGCTCGGGCCCACCCAGGCAGCCACCGTCACCGACGACTCACTCATCGTGCGGGCCAACTGCTCCATGCGGCCATCGCTGATGACGGCGCCGTCGCTGTTGATCTGGAGGACGACAGCCACCACGCCGGCCTCTTCACCGGCTTCGACGGACTGTTCGATGAAGTTGGCCATCACCGGGTCGATGAGGCCTTCCACCTTGATGACGCTGACTCGGCCATGGTCGGTGTCGTCTTGTTGAGCCTCGGCATCGTCTTGTTGGACGGCACGCGGCGAGGCGCCCGACGGGGTCGCCGCCAAGAGGAGCGCCGCCACGAGGGCGAGAAGGAGGCCGATGATGGGTAGTCTGCGCACGTACGTGCTCCGAACGAAGCTGATGTAGAGAGGTCTGGGTTGGATCCAGCGCAGTTCTTCGCTGCATCTCGTCTCGTCATCGTTGCGGGCAAAGGCGGGGTGGGCAAAACCACGGTCACCGCCACCCTGGCGCTGGCCGCGGCCAAACGCGGGCTGTCCACGCTCGTGGTCCAGGTGGAGGGCAAGTCGGGGCTGGCTTCCATGTATGGCCAACCCGCCTTCTCCTACGACCAGGTCACATTGGCCGAAGCCGATGAAACCGCAGGTCAGGCCGCAGTTAAGGCCCGAACGCTCACCCCCGATGATGCCCTCGTGGAGTACCTCGAACAGTCGGGGATGAGCCGCATCTCCCGTCGGCTGGTGACCAGCGGAGCCCTCGACATGGTGTCCACCGCGGTACCTGGCATCCGCGACATCCTCGTGCTCGGAAAGGTCAAGCAACTCGAACGGGACCGAGCTAACGACCTGATCGTTCTCGATGCCCCCGCTGCCGGACACGCCATCTCGTTCCTGCAGTCGGCCAGCGGTCTGGCCGACGCAGTCCGACTCGGGCCGATCAACAACCAGGCCCGCGATGTGCTCGAGCTCTTGGGTGACCCGGCTCGCTGTCAGGTCATGTTGGTCACGCTGCCCGAGGAGACCCCGGTCAACGAACTGGTGGAGACGGCCTACCAATTGGAGGACCGGGTGGGGGTGAGCCTCGGACCGGTGGTCGTCAACGGCTGCTACCCCGACCTGCCTGGGCTCCACGTCGACCCCAACGAAGCCGCGGCGGCTTCTGGATCGTCATTGCGCCCAGGCGAGGCCGAGGAGTTGACCGCGGCCGCCGAGTTCCGACGGGAACGCATGGCCCTACAACGCGAGCAGATAGACCGGCTGGCCGAAGCCCTACCGCTTCCGCAGATCACGCTGCCCTACCTGTTCGATTCCGAACTGGGCCCGCCGCAGCTCCACCACCTGGCCGATGCCTTCCTGGCCGAGGTCAAAGCACTCGGGCCAGCCGCCGCGTCCACCATGAAAGCCCCATGACCGGCCCCGATCTCGCCTCACTCGTGCGGGACCGCACGATCATGATCTGCTCGGGTTCGGGTGGCGTCGGCAAGACCACCACTGCCGCCGTCTTGGCCATGGAAGCAGCCCGGATCGGCCGCCGGGCCGTGGTGGTCACCATCGATCCGGCCAAGCGCCTGGCCGACGCTCTAGGCCTCGGCCACGACGGCATCGGCAACCTGCCCAAGCAGATCGACGGCCCCTGGCCCGGCGAGCTGTGGGCGGTCATGTTGGACACCAAGTCCACCTTCGACGACCTGGTCACCAACTACTCCGACGAGCCCGACCAAGCCGCACGAATCCTGGACAACCGGTTCTACAAGAACATCTCCGGGGCCCTGTCGGGTACCCAGGAGTACATGGCCATGGAGAAGCTCTACGACCTCCACGCCGACGAGCTCTTCGACCTCGTGGTGGTCGACACCCCGCCCAGCCGCAACGCTCTCGACTTCCTCGATGCCCCTCGCCGGCTCACCCGCTTCTTGGACCACCGCCTCTACCGGGTGCTCATGGCCCCCACCCGAGGCATGATGCGGGCGGTGAACGTGGCCGCCCAGGCATTCGTGCGCAGCGTGTCGAAGGTGGTGGGCGGTGAGGTGTTCGACGATGCCATCGCCTTCTTCCAAGCCTTCGATGGTATGGAGCAGGGGTTCAAGGAGCGGGCCGAGATGGTCCTCGACCTGATCACCAGCCCGGCCACTGGGTTCGTGCTGGTGGCCTCGCCGAAGCGCGACACCGTGGAGGAAGCCCGCTACTTCACCGACAAGTTGGCCGAAGCCGATATCCCCGTGGCCGCCTTGGTGGTCAACCGCATGCACCCTCACTTCACCGAAGCCCTCCCCGAAGCACTGCGAGCCCGAGCCGACACGCTGGGCGACAGCGACCTCGGTGGCCTCTACCGCAACCTGGCCGACTTCGCTCTGGTGGCCAGCCGCGAGGAAGAGCATCTGTCTGGCCTGGCCGAACAGGTGGAGCCCGCCCCGGTGGTGCGGGTGCCCTTCCTGCGAACCGACGTCCACGACCTGACGGGCCTGGCCTTGGTCGGCGACCACCTCTTCGCGCGCGCGTGAACACTCCAGGCATGCCTCCAGCAGCAACAGCGACGGCCGTGGCGTTCCCGGTACTGCCAGTGGCCGATCTGGCTCGCGCTATGGCTTGGTACGGACGCCTCGGATTCGCCACGGTTGCCGAGTACGACGACTACGCCATCTTGTCGTTCTCCGGGGCCGAGGTGCACCTGGCCGCCCACGACAGTGCCCCGACCCCTGAGGCATCGCTGAGCGGCGCCTACCTACGAGTGGCCGATGCCGATGCCGTCCATGCAGGGTGGACAGCCGTCGGGACCCGCATCGTCAAGGAACCCATCGACCAGCCCTACGGCATCCGCGAGTTCGCCATCGAGGATCTCGACGGCAACCTGTGGCGGGTCGGCTCGCTGCTCCAGTCACCCGAGGCCGAGTCCGAGTCCGAGCCGAGCCGCGGCATCGACGACTCCGCCGTCGACAGTGCCTCGGTTGGCGCCGCTGACCCGTCTCGCGCTGACGCCCCTGCGCCCACCGACGGGTCGGCCGGTACCGGCGATGACTCGTGGGCCTCGGTGGCCGCCGGTGACGTCCCCTGCGCCGGTTGCGCCCTGAAGGCCAGCGACGGTCCGGCCACTGCCGTGCGGGCCGAGATCCTGTTCGAGGCCGACCGGTGGGCCCGGGTGATCGGCGCTGCCGGCGACGATGCCATGCGCATCCGACCCGACGACCAGACCTGGTCGGCTCTCGAGTACGCCTTCCATGTGAAAGGCGTACTCGGGGTGATGACCGAACGCATCGCGCTGATGCTCGTGGAGACGGCTCCCGACCTGGGCTGGTGGGATCAAGACGCCGCCATCGATGACGGCATGGCCAACGAACTCGATAGTGCGCTGGTGGTCGACGACCTTCAACGCAATGCCCAGAACCTGGCCGATGTGCTGGCCCAGGTAGACGGCTCCGCCTGGGAGCGATCGGCCACCCGACGGGGCGAATCGTTCTCGGTCGAGTCGATAGCCCGATATGCGTGGCACGAGGCGGTCCACCACCGCGTCGATGCTGAAGAGGTCCTCGCCGCCGTCAGTCGCTGACCTGGCAACTACGAAGCGCGACCCCGACCGATCGGGTCGAGATCACCGCTGGGGGCGGCTCAGTCCTCGGGAGCGTCGCCCAACGCGGCCACGGCATCTTCGAGGGTCTCGGTAACCGGCACGATGCGGTCGAAACCAGTGGTGTGCAGCAACCGGGTGAGGGTGGGCCGGCTACAGGCCACCGCTACCTCACCACCGTGCTCACGGGCCCGGCGGATACCCCCGATGAGGGCCCCGAGGCCGGCCGAGTCCATGAACGGCACCTGGGACAGGTCGATCACCACCCTCGGGTGGGTGGCCAGTTCGCCCAGCGCCTCACGGAAACTGGTGACCGTGTACGCATCTAGCTCGCCCATCGGGCGGCAGAGCGTGTACCCATCTGAGTCGTCAACTTCGATTTCGAGCACGCGAGGCTCCCATCGTTGAGTGGACGCGTGATCTGCGATGGTACCCAACCTGGCGGACCCGGGAACAAGGCTTGGCCGCGAGGTGACCAAGACCACAGGTCGGACGGCCGGCCACATGGAGCCAGCACCGTGATCCAACTAGGGTCGTCGCCGTGCCCCGTGTACTTCTCGCCACCGACGCCGACTGGATCCACGAAGACATCGATGCCGCCATCGCTGGCGACGACATCGAGGTTCTCCGGGTGAACCAGGGGGTCGAGGTCCTTCCTGCCATCAAGGCCGGCCTCCCCGATCTCGTGATCCTCGATCTTCAGATCGGCAACATGGGCGGCATGGCCACCTGCATGGAGATCCGCCACGACGAGAGCGTCGGCCGGATCGATCCAGTGCCGGTGATGATGCTGCTCGACCGAGATGCCGACATTTTCTTGGCCGAGCGCAGCTCCGCCGATGGCTGGCTGGTCAAGCCCCTCGACTCCTTCCGGCTCCGTCGGGCGGCCACCGCCCTGCTCGCCGGCGGGACCTGGACCGAAGGTCGCGAGCCCGCCGCAGAGGTGGGCTGACCCCACCGGCAATGGCCGTATCCGGATGGACGGCACCCCAGCGACGTGAACTACCATCACCATCCGCACACCATCGGGGTGTGGCTCAGCTTGGCAGAGCGCTGCGTTCGGGACGCAGAGGTCGTGGGTTCAAATCCCGCCACCCCGACCAACTCAAGCAGCCAGTGCGAAATGGCGTAGATTTTCGTCGTCTGACGACGAAAATCTACGCTGTTTCACTGGTTTTGGGGGCGGTCAGCCGGCCGGGCGGCCGGGTGGGTCTCGATCGACGTCGCCGAGCACTCCGCGCCGATTGGTCGTTCGGCTCTCGCCTCGGTCCAAGGACAAGCTCCGGCGCTCGACCTCCTGAGCGACCGCTTCTCCTCCTGGAAGCCCGTCTTCGGCAACTGCTGATCACGGAGAGGTACTGATCGATCGAGTGGACCCCGGGAGACTCTCCGGGGGCCCTCCCGCGTCTCGGCAAGCGGCTTGAGGCTGCTCGGAGGC
>JBDTBS010000012.1:0-3411 GCA_039924035.1 Aquihabitans sp.
TCGACGGCTACGTCGTCCTTGACGGCGGCGGCCCGTACGACGGTGCGGATCGACTGGGCGATGCGGCCCCGCTTACTGATCACACGACCCATGTCGCCGTCGCCGACGCGCACGTCGAGCTGGAGGCCGCCGCGGCGACCTTCACCCGTGGAGACGGTGACGGCATCGGGCTGGTCCACGACCTGCTTGACCAGGTACTCGAGGACCGAGACAGCGTTGGGAGCTTCGGCGTCGGTCACGATTCGACTACCGCCACCGGCTCGCCCTTGAACTCGGCCCAGGCGCCGGAGATCTTGAGGAGGCGCTCGACGGTCTCGGTGGGCTGAGCGCCCTCCTTGAGCCACTTCACGGCCTTGGCATTGTCGATCTCGATGACCGACGGATCCTGGCGGGGCTGGTACGTACCCACGATCTCGATGAACCGACCGTTGCGCGGTGAACGCGAATCGGCGGCGACGAGGCGGTAGGTGGGCTGCTTCTTCTTGCCCATACGCATGAGGCGGAGCTTGACGGCCATGCTCTTCTTTCCTGGTTTTTTGCTACGTGGTGAGATCGGTTGGCGACCCGCTATGCGGTTCAGCCGACTTGCCATGGTGCGCCATGGGAAGGTCCCGGCGCAAAAGGCCTGACTAGTGGTCAGACCCCGGGGAGACGGAACGGGGTCTTGTCATCGGCAGAGGGAGGCAGCGTGAACTGCGGTTTTCCACCCTTGGGGGTGACGCGACCGCCGCCCTTCTGCTTCTTCTTGTTCTTCTTGTTGCCTCGACCCATGAGGCTACCTCCGAGGCCCTTCATCATCTTCTGCATCTCGCCGAACTGCTTGAGCAGAGCATTGACCTCCGAGGTGGTGACCCCGGCTCCGTCGGCGATGCGTTGGCGACGTGAGCCGTCGATGATCTTGGGGTCCTGGCGTTCGCCGGTGGTCATCGAGTGGATGATCCCCTCGATGCGAGCCAACTCCCGGTCGTCGATCTCCTGGTTTCGGAGCTCCTTGGGGATGCCCGGCATCATCTTCATGATGCTGCCGAGGCTGCCCATCTTCTTGACCTGGGCCATCTGGTCGAGGAAGTCCTCCAGCGTGAACTGACCCTCGAGCATCCGGCTGGCGGCCTCTTCGGCCTGAGTCTCATCGAAGGCCTCCTTGGCCTTGTCGATGAGGGTGAGCATGTCGCCCATGCCGAGGATGCGCCCGGCAAGACGATCAGGGTGGAACAGGTCGAACTCGTCGAGCTTCTCGCCGGTGGACGCGAAGGCGATGGGTTTGCCCACCACCTCCTTCACCGACAGGGCGGCCCCACCGCGGGCATCACCATCGAGCTTGGTGAGGATGACGCCGTCGAGAGCCAGGGTCTGGTGGAAGTTCTCGGCGACGGTGACGGCGTCCTGGCCGGTCATGGCATCGACGACGAGGAACGTGTACTTCGGCTGGGTGGCCTCTGAGATCTGACGCACCTGCTCCATGAGCTCGGCGTCGATGGCCAGACGGCCGGCGGTGTCGACGATGACGACGTCTCGTCCGAGACGACGGGCCTCGTCTATGCAGGCCAGAGCGACGTCGACGGGGTTGCCCAGCCCGGAGGCCACGACATCGTCGGGGGCCGAGAAGACGGGTACGTCGACCTGGCGGCCGAGGGTCCGCAGTTGCTCCACGGCTGCCGGCCGCTGAAGGTCGGCTCCGACCAACATCGGGTTACGGCCCTGGGCCTTGAACCAACGAGCCAACTTCGCCGAGTTGGTGGTCTTACCCGAACCCTGCAGGCCAGCCATGAGCACCACGGTGGGCGGCTTCGACTCGTAGGTGATGCGGATCGTCTCGCCACCAAGGATGGCGATCAGTTCCTGGTGGACGATGTCGATGATCTGCTGGGCCGGGTTGAGCGCGGCATGCAGTTCGGCACCGATGGCTGCCTCACGGATCCGGGCCACGAGACCACGGACGACGGTGAAGTTGACGTCGGCTTCGAGGAGGGCCAGGCGGATCTCCCGCAGGACCTCATCGACGTCGGACTCGCTCAGGCGACCTTTGCCGCGGAGCTTCTTGAAGATGCCGTCGAAACGGTCGGAGAGTGACTCGAACATGGGGGTGCGACCTTAGGCGTTCAGATCAACAGGTCGGCTTCGATGGGCGGAACGCCCGTGCGAGCCTCGTTGATCTTGGCCCGCAGCCGGGCCCGCATGATCTCGCCACGCTCGGGAGCCAGCAGCAGACCGATGCCTACCCCTATGGCCAACAGCAACGCTCCTTTGACGCCCGAGAGCTTCAGAAAGCTGATCAGCAGTTTGAACGGGAAGAACATGAGCGTGAACATGTCGGCAACGGTAGGCGCGTCAGACTTCGAAAAGCGCGTCGACGAACTCGTCGGGATCGAAATCGACGAGATCGTCGGCGGTCTCACCCAGGCCGACGAGCTTCACAGGGATGCCCAACTCGGCGTGGATGGCGAACACGATGCCGCCCTTGGCTGATCCGTCGAGCTTGGTGAGGACGACCCCGGTGACCTCGGTGGCCTCGGTGAACTGACGGGCCTGCACGAGCCCGTTCTGTCCGGTGGTTGCATCCAGCACCAGCAGCACCTCGGTGACGTGGCCCGGGTCCTTGTCGGCCACACGCCGCACCTTGCGCAGTTCCTCCATGAGGTTGGTCTTGGTGTGCAGCCGCCCCGCAGTGTCGGCCAGCACGAGGTTGGCCCCTTTGGCATGCGCAGATTCGATGGCATCGAAGATGATGGCGCTCGGATCGGCCCCTTCGGCCCCCCGCACGAGGGTGGCTCCGGCCCGATTGGCCCAGGTCTCGAGCTGTTCGGCGGCTGCGGCTCGGAAGGTGTCACCGGCGGCCATGATCACCTGGTGGCCGGCATCGATCTGACGCTTGCCGAGCTTGCCGATGGTGGTGGTCTTGCCCACCCCGTTGACGCCCACGAAGAGCCACACGTTGGTCTTGTCGTCATCGAGGCGCAGAGATCGGTCTGTCACCTGGAGCCTCTGCTTCATCTCGGCCTTCAGTGCGGCGACCAGTTGATCACCGGTTTCCAGACCTTCGTCTTTGACCCGGGTCTTCAGGTGCTCCACCAGTTCGGTGGCCGGCCCCACGCCGAGGTCGGCGCGGATGAGGGCCTCTTCCAGGTCGTCCCAGGTATTTTCGTCGATCTTCGAGCGGCCGAGGAACCCGGCGAAGGAGGCCCTGGCCTTGGCCAGCCGGTCCCGGAACGTCGGCTTGGGTAGGACCGGTTCGGGTTCGACGACCGGTTCGGTGGGGACTTCCTCGATGACCGGGACGTCGACGGCCTCGTCGACCTGTTCATCAGTGGGGGCCTCGACCGTCGGTGCCGGCGGCGCCAACGGGGGTTCCAACTCCGGGGCGGCAGTTCCCTTGCGGGTGTTGAGGAAGTAGGCCCCGGTGCCGACAGCGAC
>JBDTBS010000013.1:0-9453 GCA_039924035.1 Aquihabitans sp.
GGTACGCCACGCCCGAGACGGCGAGACCATGGTGACCCTCGACGACCTGACCCGCACGCTGGCCGTTGACGATCTACTGATCGTCGACGGCGACGATGAGCCGGTGGGCATCGCCGGGGTCATGGGTGGCGCCGCCCCCGAGATCACCGACGGAACCACCGACGTGTTGCTCGAGATGGCCTGGTTCGACCCCACGTCGATCAGCCGGACGTCACGCCGCCTCGGCCTGCGGTCCGAAGCCTCGGCCCGCTTCGAGAAGGGGGTCGACCCTGCGGTGGCCGACCTTGCCGCCGACCGTTTCTGTGCCCTGGCCGCCGAGATCTGCGGGGCCACCACCGAACCGGTGCAGGTCGATGTCCGGGGCCACCTGCCCGATCGTCCCCTGGTGCGGGTCCGCACCGAACGGGTCAATGCTCTGCTCGGCACCGAGCTCACCGCGAGTCGCATAGCCGAGGTGCTCGAACCCATCGGGTTCACTGCCACCGCGGTCGGTGACGACCACGACGTGGCCATTCCCACCTGGCGCTACGACTCGGCCACCGAGATCGACGTGGTCGAGGAAGTGGCCCGCCACCACGGGTACCGGAACATCCCCAACCGTGAGCTCACCGAGCCCCGTTCGGGTTCTCTCACACCCCGTCAACGCGAGCGGCGGGCCGTCCGCCGTCTGATGTGTGGCCTGGGACTCACCGAGACGTTGCCCCTGCCCTTCCTGGCTCCCGGACAGCTGGCGGCCGCCGGGCTCGACCCGAACGGCATCGACCTCGTGAACCCGTTGGTGGCCGAGGAATCTGTGTTGCGCACCGCGCTCCTGCCCGGTCTGGTCGGTGCCGTCGCCCGCAACCACGCCCGTCAACAGTTGGCGGTGGGCCTATGGGAGATCGGTCACGTGTTCCTGCCTTCCCCCGACGGTCAGTTGCTGCCCGACGAGCGGGAACGGCTGGCCGTGGTGTTGGCGGGTCAGGAAGCCCCGGCCGCCGTGAAGGTCTGGCAGGTCCTGGCTGAACAACTGCGGCTGGATGGCCCTGCGGTGGAGAACGCCGAGCTACCCGGCATGCACCCCACCCGGGCCGCCCGGGTCATCGTCGCCGGGCAGCCGTTTGGGGTCGTCGGAGAGATCGACCCTGCGGTCCTGGACCGTCACGACATCCACGAACGAGTCGCCTATCTAGAGGTCGACCTCGGGGCCCTGTTCGGTACCGAACGGCGCAGTGCCGCCTATCGACAGATCTCCAAGTTCCCGTCCAACGACATAGACCTGGCTTTCGAGGTCCCCGAGTCGGTATCGGCCATCGACGTGGAGCGGACACTGTCCGCCACCAGCGAGCTCGTGTGGTCGGTTCGGCTGTTCGACGTCTACCGCGGCACGCCAGTGACCGAGGGAAGTCGCAGCTTGGCCTATGCCGTGCGGCTCCAAGCCACCGACCGAACCCTCACCGATGCCGAGGTGAGCGAGGTGCGTGCCGCCCTGATCACCGCCGTCGAATCGACCTACGCCGCCACCCTCCGGGGCTGAACCTCAGGCTTCCGCGAACGCAGAGGCCAATGCCGCGATGGCCTCCCGCTCATAGGCCTTGGCCGACGGGATTATGCGGGTGAACGCGAACGACGGGTGTACGTGCCCTTCCAGAACCTGGTGGCGAACCGGTACCCCGGCCGACTTCAGCTTGGCGGCGTAGGACACTCCGTCGTCTCGCAACTTGTCGTACTCGGCGCTCATGATCCACGCCGGCGGTAGACCCTTGTGGGAGTCGGCGAACAACGGTGATGCCAGCGGAAGCAGAGCATCGGCGGGGTCGGGTAGGTAGCAGGCCAGGTATTCGTCCATGTCCCGGCGATCCAACAGGTAGCCGTCGGCTACCGAGGTGACCGACGGCTGGCTCATGGTGAGGTCGGTGGCAGGTACGTCGAGCCACTGGTGGCAGAGTTGGGGGCCGGACCGATCCCGAGTCATCAGTGACACAACCGCGGCCAGGTTGGCCCCGGCCGACTCGCCGCCGATTGCCACACGAGATGGATCGACATCCAGGTCGTCGGCATGGGTGACGAGCCATTCCAGCGACGCGTACACGTCCTCGGGAGCCGATGGGAAGGTGTTCTCCGGGGCCAGTCGATAGGCGACGGAGGCCACCACGCACTGGGCTCCAGCCGAAATCTCCCGGCAACGCGGGTCGCGCTCCTCGATGGTTCCAGCGCACCAACCGCCACCGTGCACGAAAACGTGCAGCGGAAAGGGGCCGGGGCCGTGCGGTCGATAGATGCGCACGATGATCTTTCCGCCGGCCACCGGTACGAGCACATCGTGCTGGCGGGCGGGCGAAGGGCCTGCAGGCATCACCAGGCGCCCGAACCGACGAGCGGTGGCGGCCGAGATCCGGCGACGCTCGGGCATGGTCACCTCTTGACGGTTGTCGAGACGGGTCAAGACTCCGACGATCTTGCTCACTCGGGGTTCGAGGGTCACGGTGCTCCTGGAGCTAGTGGGGGAGGGCTCAGAGCGCCCAGATGATCAATGACACCAGCGACAGCGCCAGTAGCGCCAGCCCGCTGTATAGAAACATGGCCCAAGCCAGCGTGCGTTCGGCGAAGGTTTCGAGCCGGGCGTTGTGGGGGTCGGCCGGGTCGTAGATCACCCGGGCGGTCTCGCCCAGCTCCGGGCCCTGCAGGGCATCGGCCAGGCCCTCGTGATGGATCACCGTGCCGTCGACGGTTTGGAACTCCCACACCAGGTGGTGACCACCGGGGAGGATCGTGGTGTCGTGGTGGTGGCGGGTGTCGTCTACCGCACGGGCCTTCGTCCGCAGGCCGTTGGCCACCAGGCCCATGACCACCGAACGCTGCCAGGCGCCGATTGCAGTGAGCATCCCCCCAGCCAGCAGGCACCCCATGCCCAGCATCGATGCCCTCGGAGTGCTTAGGGCCAAGACGGCGATCTGCTGGATGTCCACACAGGCGAAGCTACCCGGATCGGCATGCTTCCCACGCGACCTGGTCGGGCGGCGGCCACGGTGTTCCCTGATGCTGTGAGCGGCGGAAGGAACCTCGGGCCCATCGTTTGCATAGTCATGCAGGTCGACGTATAGGATGGTGGGCATGGGCAAACGGGTCGGCATCGTTGGGGCATCGGGGTTCACGGGGGCAGAGCTGCTGCGCCTGCTTGCTGTGCACCCCGATCTCGACGTGGTGGTGGCCACCGGCGATAGTCAGGCCGGCACTGCTGTTGGCGACCTCTATCCGAGCCTGGCCCTGGCTTACCCCGACCTGGCCTTCGTGCCCTATGTCGAGGGTCTGGCCGACGAGATGGACCTCGATGTCGTCTTCTGCGGTCTGCCCCACGGTGCCTCGCAGGAGATCGTGCCTGGTCTGCTGAACGGCTCCCGGTTGGTGGTGGACCTCGGAGCCGACTTCAGGCTGAAGGACTCTGCCCTCTACCCGACCTGGTACGGAGCCGAGCACACCGCTCCAGGACTGCTCGGCGATGCCGTTTACGGTCTCCCCGAATTGTTCCGAACCGAACTGGCCTCGGCCCGCCTCATCGCTGCCCCCGGCTGCTATGTCACCACCGCCACGTTGGCTTTGGCGCCGTTCTTGTCGGCCGGACTGGTGGAACCCACTGGCATCGTGGTCGACGCTGCCTCCGGGGCTTCCGGTGCCGGCCGGCCGCCGAAGCCGAACACCACGTTCTGTGCTGTCGACGAAGACTTCACTGCCTACGGCGTGCTCGACCACCGGCACACCCCCGAGATCGAGCAGAACCTGGCCCACGTGGCCGGCACCGATGCTCAGGTGCTGTTCACGCCTCACCTGGCCCCCATGAGCCGAGGCATCTTGGCCACGTGCTACGCCCGGCCCACAGAAGCGGTGACCACGGAGCAACTTCGCGACGTACTCCACGCCGCCTACGACCCCGAGCCGTTCGTGGTCGTGCGGAACGAACCGCCGTCCACCAAAGCCACTCTCGGCTCGCAAGCGGTACACGTCTCGGCTTGGGCTGACCAACGCACCGGCTGGGTGGTGGCCATCGCCGCACTCGACAACCTCACCAAGGGGGCGTCGGGTGGTGCCATCCAGGCTGCGAACGTCGCCTTGGGCATCCCCGAGATCACTGGCCTGCCCACCGTCGGCCTCTACCCGTGACCTGGCGGCTCGCCAGTTTCCACCCCAGGAGCACCTACAGATGAGCGTGACCGCACCACAGGGCTTCGTGGCCTCGGGAATCCACTGTGGCGTCAAGCCCAACGGTGACCCCGACCTTTCCCTGGTGGCCACCGCCGATGGTCGAGCGGCGGCCGCCGCCGCCGTGTTCACCGACAACAAGATGACCGCAGCCCCGGTGCTCACGTCGGACCGACACCTGTCCGAGACTCAGGGTCGAGCCGCGGCAGTCGTCCTCAACTCCGGCAACGCCAATGCCGCCACTGGGGCCCAGGGCAAGGCCGACGCCGAAGCCATGTGCGCGGCCACGGCAAAGGGTCTCGGATGTGAGGTGAACGAGGTCCTGGTGTGCTCCACCGGGCTTATCGGGATCCCCCTGCCCATCGACACGATCCTGTCCGGGGTTCCCGCACTGGTCACCGCTCGCACCGCCGACGGGGGAGTGGCAGCAGCCGAGGCCATCCGCACCACCGATACCTTCGCCAAGCAGACGGTGGTCGCCGTTCGCGGCTCCAGCGCCGTGGTGGGCGGAATGGCCAAGGGGGCGGCCATGCTCGCCCCCAACATGGCCACCATGTTGGCCGTGCTCACCACCGATGCCGCCGTCGACTCCGACGACCTGCGGGCCATCCTGCGCGATGCGGTGGCCAAGAGCTTCAACATTCTCATGACCGACGCCTCCCGGTCCACCAACGACACCGTGATCGTCTTGGCCAGTGGGGCCGCTGGCCCAGTGCCACTCGACGACCTGGCCGTAGCCATCGATCAGGCGTGCGACGATCTGGCCCGGCAGATGGCCGGCGATGCCGAGGGGGCCACCAAGGTGGTCGAACTCGTCGTCACCGGGGCTGCCACTGATGCCGATGCCGAGGCCGGGGCTCGCCAGATCGCCCGCAGCGTGTTGGTGAAGTGCTCATGGTTCGGTCAGGACCCGTACTGGGGGCGGTTGGCCAGCGAGCTCGGCTCGGCCGGCATCGACTTCGACCAAGAACGGGTATCGGTTTCCTACGGCGGGATCACCGTGGCCGACGGCGGGATCACCATCGCCCATGACGACGCTGCTGTGGCCGCCCACATGGCTGAGCGGCACCTGGCCATCAGCTGTGATCTCGGTCTCGGTGATGGCACGTTCACCGTCCTCACCAACGACCTCACCCACGACTACATAGACGAGAACACCGGCGGAAGCTGACCGGTTCGCAGGCGGCCCGGATAGTGTTTGCATAGTCATGCACGTGAACGTATAGGATGCTGTGATGGTCGACTACGACGAACTCCACGCTGCGGCGATCGCCGATGTCGATGTCACCACCAGGGCCGCCATCCTCGTGGAGGCCCTGCCCTACATCCAGGAGTTCGCGGGCCGGACCGTGGTGGTGAAGTTCGGCGGCAACGCGATGGTCGACGAATGGCTGTCCCGTTCCTTCGCCGCCGACATCGTGCTGCTACGGGCCATCGGTCTCAAGCCCGTCGTCGTCCATGGCGGTGGCCCCCAGATCGGTCTGCTCCTCGAGCAGTTGGGCATGGAGAGCGAGTTCCGTGACGGTCTGCGGGTGACAGATGCCGAGACCCTCGACGTCGCCCGCATGGTGCTGAGCGGTCGGGTAGGGGCCGACATCGCCTCGGCCATCAATGCTCACGACCGGGTGGCGGTCACCCTGTCGGGTGAGGATGCCGGGCTCATCGTGGCCACCCAGCGCCACGAGGCCCTCGGCTACGTGGGCGATGTGGTCGACGTCAACCGGCGCATCCTCGACACACTGCTCAACGACCGGTTCGTTCCCGTGATCTCCACCATCGGGGCCGACATGTCCGGGCAGGCCTTCAACATCAACGCCGATTCGGCGGCCATCGCCATCGCCGAATCGCTCTCGGTCGAGAAGCTGATCTATCTCACCGATGTACCTGGTGTTCTCACCGACGTGGACGACCCGACCAGCCTGGTCTCGCGGTTGACGGCCAGTCAGGCTCGCCTGCTCATCGCCGACGGCGTGATCAAGGGCGGCATGATTCCGAAGATCGAGGCCTGCCTGGCCGCTGTCGAGGCCGGCGTCGGCTCGGCCCACATCCTCGACGGGCGCATACCCCACGTGCTGCTGCTCGAACTGCTCACCGATGCCGGCGTCGGCACGATGATCACCAGGACCGAAGAGGGGACGTCATGACCGACATCACTCCACTCATGCCCACCTACAAGCCTGCTGAGGTCACCTTCGTGCGGGGCGAGGGCAGCCAGCTGTTCGACGTCGACGGGAAGGCCTACCTCGACTTCATCGGCGGACTCGCCGTCACCAGCCTCGGCCATGCCCACCCGGCGGTGGCCGATGCTCTAGCCGACCAGGCCCGAACCTTGCTGCACACGTCCAATCTGTACCGGACTCAGCCCGGGCCCGAGGTGGCAGCCACGCTGGACCGCCTCCTCGGTGGCGGCGGCAAGGTGTTCTTCACCAACTCCGGGGCCGAAGCCAACGAGTGTGCGATCAAGCTGGCCCGCAAGTGGGGTGGACGCGGTCGTCATGTGGTGGTCAGCGCGTTCGGGTCTTTCCACGGCCGGACGCTGGCCACCCTCCATGCCACTGGCCAACCCGAAAAGCACGAAGCCTTCCAGCCGCTGCCCGAGGGATTCCGGCACGTGGCCTGGGCCGATCTCGACGCGCTCGAAGCGGCCATCGACCCGTCGGTGGCCGCCATCCTGCTCGAGGCCGTCCAAGGCGAAGGCGGAGTCAATGCCGCCACCGCCGAATACTTCGCCGGTGTCCGCAGGCTCTGCGACGAGCGGGGCATCTTGTTCATGGTCGATGAGGTACAGACCGGCCTCGGCCGGACTGGTTCTTGGTTCGCCCACCAACACCTGGGGGTGGTCCCCGATGTGGTCACCATGGCCAAGGCTCTCGGCAACGGCGTACCCATCGGAGCCTGTTGGGCCAAAGCAGACGTGGCCGACTGCTTCGTACCTGGCGACCACGGATCCACCTACGGCGGCCAGCCCTTGGCCGCCGCTGCCGCCCGAGCTGTGCTTGCCGTCATGGAAGCCGAAGACGTTCCGGCCCGGTCGCTCCGGGCTGGCGAGCGGTTCACCGACGCGCTGATGTCGGTTCCCGGCATCGCTGGTGTGCGGGGTCGGGGCCTGCTGCTAGCGGCACAACTCGATGATGGGCTCGATGCCCGCGTCGTGGCCGCGGCTGCGCTCGATGCTGGCCTGTTGATCAATGCCGTCACCCCGACCGCTCTTCGGTTCGCTCCGTCGCTGCTGGTCACCGACGACGAGCTCGATCAGGCCGTCGCCATCCTCACCAGGGTCATTGCCGACACCTCTGCCGACGTCACCTCGAAGGGGACTCAGACATGATTCGCCACCTGCTCGACGTCGACGACCTCTCGGCATCGGAACTGTTCGAGGTCCTCGACCGCTGTACTTCAGACGCACCGCGTCCAGTGCTGGCCGGCAAGGGCGCGGCCCTGATCTTCGAGAAGCCATCCAACCGGACCCGCAACTCCACAGAAATGGCCGTAGTGGAGCTCGGTGGGCACCCCATCTACCTGAAACCCGAAGAGGTCGACATCGATGGCCGGGAGACGGCTGAGGACGTGGCCCGCACCCTGGCCTGCTTCCACGACGTGATCGCGGCCCGCGTGTTCGACCACAACGTGCTCCTACGCATGGCCAAGACCAACACCGTGCCCGTGGTCAATCTGTTGTCCGACTTCAGCCACCCGCTCCAGGCCATCGCTGATCTCCTCGTCATCCGTGAAGAGTTCGACACCTTCGACGGCGTCGACCTGGCCTGGATCGGCGACTACTCCAACGTGGCTCGCTCCCTTGGCCTGGCTGCGGCCATGGTCGGCATGTCCATCCGCTTCGCCTGCCCCGAGAGGTACGCGCCGCTCGATGACGACGTGGCTCGATTCCTCGAGCTCGGCGCCCCTGAAGTGATCGTCAACGTCGACCCGAAGGCCGTGGTCGAAGGGGTCGACGTAGTGGTCACCGATGCCTGGTACTCGATGGGCCAGGAAGCCGAGAAGGCCGAACGGCTACCGATCTTCGAGTCCTACCGGGTCGATGACGACCTGATGGCCGTGGCCTCCGATCGGTCCATCTTCTTGCACTGCCTGCCCGCCCATCGCGGTGAGGAAGTCACCAACTCGGTCCTCGACGGTCCCCGCAGCCGGGTGTGGCCCGAGGCCGCCAGCCGCCTACCGGCAGCCCGCGGTGCGCTCGAGTGGTTGCTCACCGCAACCGAGGCCGGGCGATGACCACGCAGGCCGAGACCCCGGTGCGCCTGGCCAAGACCCAGCGCCAACACCTGGTGGCCAAGCTGCTCGGTACCCACCCCGTGACGAGCCAGGAACAACTGGTCGGTCTCCTGGCCGAGGGAGGCTGCGCAGCCACCCAGGCCACCGTCAGCCGGGATCTCGACGATCTCGGAGCGGTCAAGGTCCGCATCGGTGGTGGCGAGACGATCTACGCCATCCCTGAGCTCCCCAAAGACCAACGGGCCCCCGATGATCACCTGCGACGGGCCCTCGGGGACTGGGTGGTAGAAGTCGCTCACTCGGGACCGATCGTGGTGCTGCGCACCCCGCCGGGGACCGCCAATGTCGTCGGGGCCGCGCTAGACCGCGCTGGGCTCCCCGAGATCATCGGCACCGTGGCCGGCGATGACACGCTTTTCGTCGTCGTGTCCGAAGATGTCGGGGGAGCAGCCATGGCTGAACGCCTCCGGGAGCTAGCCGGTCTCTGACCGGTGCTCCACTCCAGATCTCTCAACAATCAGACAAAACCGAACAAGTGAAAGAGGAAAGCCATGGCGAAGCGCGTTGTGTTGGCTTACAGCGGGGGGCTCGATACGTCAGTGGCTGTGCGCTGGATGATCGACGAGCTCGGTGTCGAGGTCGTGGCTCTAGCTGTCGACGTCGGCCAAGCCGCCGAAGATTGGGACGTGGTCCGAGAACGGGCCAAGGCCGCCGGTGCCATAGAGGCGGTCGTGGTCGACGCCCGTCAGGAGTTCGCTGACGACTTCGTCGCCCCGGCGCTCAAGGCCAATGCCATGTACGAAGGCCGCTACCCGCTGGTTTCGGCACTTTCCCGTCCTGTCATCGTCAAGCACCTCGTGACCGCGGCCCGTGCCCACGGCGCCGATGCTGTCGCCCACGGTTGCACCGGCAAGGGAAATGACCAGGTCCGCTTCGAGGTATCGACGCGGGCCCTGGCCCCCGACCTCGAAGTGGTGGCCCCCGTACGGGGCTGGGGCATGACCCGCGAAGACTCCATCCACTACGCCGAACGCCACAACATCC
>JBDTBS010000014.1:0-17246 GCA_039924035.1 Aquihabitans sp.
CCTGCGCGACCGCCTGCGACGACGGCCAGAGGAAGCCGAGAGCGAGCAGCACCAGGAGCACGCGTGGCGACCGGAGTACGTCAGGCAGATTCATGCTGGGGGGATCGTAGTGACCGCTGGACCCCTCGGTGGCCTTCTTGCTACCGCAGCCACTTCAGATCTCGCCGGAGGCATCGAATTCGGTGGTCGGGTTCGACCTGTGTCGTAGTGGGTAAGACGGGCTGCGGCGTGCATCACTCGTCTCGGGGAACCTCACCGGCGCTCCCCCATCCGCCAGGACGGCTGGAACTCTCTGATCCCCGGAGTCCGAGTTGTACCTGCGCGACCTGTCGGGTCCCAACCCCCGTGATGTCACCGTCCACATCGACGACCCCGACGCCACCGTGGCCGACCTCAGCGAGGCTCTCGCCCCCGGTGATCCGCCCGGTGGTCTGGTCATCGACGGGCGTCTGGTCGCGGCAGCCACGCCGCTCGATCGGGCCCGCATCGGCGATGGCTCCGAGGTGGCTCGGGCCGAGCGGCCACGACACGAACTGGGAAACGAGGTATCGCCTCCGGTGGTGGCGATGACGGTCACCGTCGGTCCCGATGCCGGACGACGGGTACTGCTCCCCATCGGCAGCCACGCGGTCGGCCGGCTCGGTGAGCTCGGCCACGACAACACCGTTGACGGACCCGCGGCCGACGGCATCGTGCTGGCCGACCCGACCGTCTCGCCGCGCCAGGCCGTCCTCACGGTGAAGGGCGACGGGTCGGTCACCGTGGTCGATACCGATGCCCGCAACCCCACCCGAGTCGGCCACGTCTGGGCCACCGCTCCGACCGCGGTGGGTCCGGGTGATGACGTGTGCTGTGGGGCCACCCGCTTTCGGGTGGCCCCATGTTCGGCTCCGTCGACTCCCAACCCGGCCTGGGGGCCAGGACCCCCGCCTCACCCGCTCCACCGGCGAGGCCGACCGCCCCCTACTCCCGACCCGTCACCCCTGGTTCCGCCTCCCGAGCCCGACCCACCGCCCATGGTCACCCCGGTCGGCATCGTCGGTGTACTCGCCTCGGTGACCGTCGGGGCAGTCATGGTGGTCGTGCTCGGTTCATGGCTGTACGCCATCTTCGCCCTGCTCGGGCCGGTGCTGATGGTGGCCAACGCCCTCGATTCCCGCCGCCGGCGGCGCCGGTCCAGTCGTGCCGGTGACCGTCGCCGACGAGCCGATCTAGAGGCCTTCACCGTGGAGCTGACATGCCGGCAAGAGGTGGAGCAGGCTGCGCTCTGGCGTCGGGTGTGCGGCCCCGGCGAGGCCCGCGCGGCCATCGACGGTCTCGCCGTCGGCGGTCACCCTGGGGAAACCCCATCTGACTGCTGGGAACGTCGACCCGACGACGGCGACGCGTTCACCGTCCGCGTCGGGGTCGGTGATGCGCCGTGGGACCCCCCGGTGACGGGATCGGTCAGCGAATGGCCCGATGACGTGGCCGAGGTGGTTTCCCACCACCGGCTGCTCATCGATGTCCCGCTCGCCCTCCGCCTCGTGCCTGGTACCGCGGTGGCTGTGGTCGGTACCAGCGAGGCCGCCGCGACCGTGGTCCGTTCGATGGTCGTTCAGGCTGCGGTGACCCACGGTCCTGCCGATCTTCAGGTGGTCGTGCTCGCTGGAGAGGCAGAGGCCGACTGCTGGGACTGGTGCTCCTGGCTCCCCCATGTCACTGCCCCCGATCTCGGGGTCCTGGTGGCGATCGGGCCGGAGCGCACGGCCGCGTTGGCTGATGGGTTGGTGCGCGAAGGAGACCGCGCCAAGGCTCGGGCTCCGTTGCGGTTGGTGGTCATCCACGATCGTTTCGGCTTGACCACCCGGCGAAGCGGGGCCCGCACCGTCCTGCGGGCCGCTCGTGACGCCGACGTCGGGCTGGTGCCGATCGTTCTCGTTGACCGCCGAGAGGAGGTGCCGGCGACGTGCACGACGGTTCTGGAGGTCGATGAGGATGGCACCCTGCGCGGCCCTTCCCATCTGGTCCGAGGTCGGGCCACCGCGGTCGGCACTGCCGATGACGTCGCTGCTTCGATGGCCCGAATGCTGGCTCGGCTCGAAGACCCCGAAGTCGACGATCCGGGTCGTGGCCTACCCGACCGGGTCCCGCTCGTGTCCCTACTCGGGACGGACCGCCTCAGCCCGGCGGGCATCGGGGCCCGATGGGCGGCGGCCGGAACCGACCCCGCTCCCGTGGCCGTGCTGGGGGCCACCACCGATGGCCCGCTGTTCCTGGACCTGGTGGCCGACGGTCCTCATGCCTTGGTGGCCGGAACCACCGGGTCGGGCAAGAGCGAGTTGCTGCGCACCCTGGTCCTGTCTTTGGCCTCGACGGCCAGCCCACGGCATCTCACATTCGTGCTCATCGACTTCAAGGGTGGCAGCGCGTTCGATGCCTGCTCCCGCTTGCCCCATACCTGCGGCGTGGTCACCGATCTCGACGACCACCTCGCCACCCGCGCTTTGCGCTGCCTCGAAGCAGAGCTACGTCACCGAGAGCAGAGACTCCGCCAGGTCTGTGCCGACGACCTGAGCGAGCTCCGTCGAATCGATCCCGACGGTGAGCCACTACCCCGACTGGTGGTGGTGGTCGACGAGTTCGCCACCCTGGCGGCCGAGCTCCCCGACTTCGTCGACTCGCTGGTGGGGGTGGCCCAACGGGGTCGCAGCCTGGGCGTTCACCTGGTGTTGGCCACACAACGACCGTCGGGGGCCGTGAGCGAGAGCATCAGGGCCAACCTGTCGTTGCGCTTGGCCCTGCGGGTGCAGTCTCCGGCCGACAGCACCGACGTGATCGACGATCCCTCGGCCGCCGAGCTTCCTCGTGGTCGGCCTGGAAGAGCACTGGTGCGGCTCGGTCCCGGCGAGCTCGTCCCCGTCCAGACGGCCCTGGCCACGGCCACCGCACTCGATGGCGGCCGACCCACGAGCACCACCAGCCGGGTGCGTGTTTCACCGCTCACGGCCACCGCTATCGGTGGGTCGGCCATCGGAGCCAGGGGCCCGACTCGGGGCCCGGTCCGGACCGACCTGGAGGTCGTGGTGGAAGCCATGTCCGCGTCATGGTCGGCCATGGGTGGGGAACCTCCACGGCGTCCGTGGCCCGATCCCCTGCCCAGCCAGGTGGATTGGCCGGTGCCGACCTCCGCCCCTGCACCGCCCGCCCATGTGGTCATCGGGTTGGCCGACGATCCGGATCGTCAGCAGCAGATCCCGCACACCTGGGACCTGGCCGAGGGCCCACTGCTGCTGGTCGGGTTGCCGGGCTCGGGCACCACCACTGCGCTGGCCACGGTGGCTCTCGAGGTAGCCCGACGCTCCGACCCCGCCCGCTTCCACATGCATGCCCTGGACCTCGGCGCCGGAGATCTCGCGGCGTTGGCCGGGCTGCCCCATGTGGGAGCCGTCGTGCACGGGGCCGACCTGGAGCGCCAACGGCGCCTGGTGGCCGACCTGCACGCCGACCTCACACGCCGGTCGGCCCACCCCGATCAGATCACCACCCGTCGGCTGGTCTTGTTGGACGGGCTCGGAGCCTTTCGCACACAGTGGGACGAGATCGAACCCTCGGGTACGTGGGACCTGTTCTTGGAGGTGCTGGGCCGGGGCGGTGAGGTCGGCATCCACGTGGCCATGACCGCCGACGGGTCGTCGTCTGCTCCCCACCAGGTGGTGGGGAGCTGTCGGCAGAGGCTGGTGTTCCGCTTGGGCGACCGGGCCGACCACACCACGTTCGCCATTCCCGCAGCCGCGGTGCCCACCCTGGTGCCCGGCCGAGCGCTCAGCCCCGACGGGCCGACGGTGGTCCAGTTGGCCCGCCCACCCGATGGTCTGGCCAGTGCAGTGGCCCGCGTCGCCGGTGCGGCCACCTCCCCGGGTCCCGGGGGCGGTCCTGCACCAGTCGGCCGCCTCCCCCGTCGACTCACCGTCGACCAACTCGAGGAGCAGGGCATCCTGGGCGACGACGGCAGCTTGTCACTGCCCATCGGCCGCTCCGATGTGGGGCTGGCCACGGCCCACGTGATGTTCCCACCAGGCGGTCATGCGCTCGTGGCCGGGCCACCCCGGAGCGGTCGGACCACGGCCTTGCAGACCCTGGGGATGACCGCCCAAGGACTGGATGGGCTGACCGTGATCGTCGTAACCAGGTCGCCGGGCCCGTGGCTGACCCTGGGCTTGGACGCGGGCCTGACCATCCTCGATCCGAACGACGAACTCCTGGGCACGGTCGTCGACGAGTCCGGTGCCCTTCTGGTGCTGGTCGACGATGCCGACCTCACCACCGACGATCATCCGGTGCTCGCTCCCCTGGTGACGACCAGACGAGCCGACCGACACGTGGTGGCGGCAACCCGCAGCGACCGGGCCCGCTCCCTGTTCGGCCACTGGATCCGCGAGGTGCGGGCCGATCGGGTGGGCGTGTTGTTGATGCCTGACCTCGATGTCGACGGCGACCTCACTGGCGCCCGACTCCCCCGTCGGTCGCCGGTTGCCCTCACCACCGGCCGGGGCTGGCTCAGCGGCGGTACGCCCGAGGGTTTTCTTCAGGTGGCCAACCATTGCCTCTGAAGGGTTTTACATGTACTTTCAATCTATTCCATACGTTCCGATCAAGGAGATCTCATGCCCCGTGTACTTTCCACCGATGCCGCCCGTTCGGCCATCGCCACCATGTCGTCGATCATCAACGGCGGCCTGACCGACCAGATCGGCCAACTCGACCAGCAAGGCCGCCAACTGTCGCAGCCCGATGTGTGGGATGGGGCGCTGGCGGCCCAGTTCCGCAGCACCTGGCCCCAGACATCCCGCTCCCTGCAGACCGTGAAGGCTGAGCTCGACGAGCTGCGCCAGCGCATCGAACGCATCAACGCCGACATCATGGTGGCCGGCGGCAACTAGTCCGCCTCGCTCCCGTAGAACGGCGAAGGCCGGCCCCAAGGGGCCGGCCTTCGTGCTGAACGAACCCTAGGAGGTCAGAAGTCCTCCATGCCTCCACCGGGCATGCCGCCACCACCGTCGGCGGGCTTGTCGACGATGACAGCCTCCGTGGTGAGGAATAGCGCCGCGATCGAAGCCGCGTTCTGTAGGGCCGAGCGGGTCACCTTGGCTGCATCGGGGACCGACGGAAGCATCTCGCCGTACTCCCCAGTGGCTGCGTTGTAGCCCTGCGTGCCGGTGAGCTCGCGCACCTTGGCCACCACGACGCCACCTTCGACGCCGGCGTTGATGGCAATCTGCTTGAGCGGCTCTTCCACCGCACGGGCCACGAGAAGGGCACCGGTGGCAACGTCGTCTTCGAGCGTGGCGGCCACCGCGAGGATGGCGGCCTGGGCCCGGATGAGCGCAGTACCACCACCGGGCACCACGCCTTCTTCGATGGCAGCCTTGGCCGTGGACACAGCATCTTCGATGCGGTGCTTCTTTTCCTTGAGCTCTACCTCGGTGGCGGCACCGACCTTGAGGACGGCCACGCCGCCCGACAACTTGGCCAGGCGCTCTTGGAGCTTCTCGCGGTCGTAGTCGGAGTCGGTGTTGTCGATCTCGGCCTTGATCTGGCTGATGCGACCGGCCACGTCGTCGGCGTTGCCGCCACCCTCGACGATGGTGGTCTCGTCCTTGGTGATGATGATCTTCTTGGCCGTACCGAGGAGATCGAGCGTGGTGTTGTCGAGCTTGAGGCCGACATCTTCGGAGATGACCTGGGCGCCGGTGAGGATGGCGATGTCTTGGAGCATGGCCTTGCGGCGCTCGCCGAAGCCGGGGGCCTTGACGGCCACCGAACGGAAGGTTCCACGGATCTTGTTGACCACGAGGGTGGAAAGGGCTTCGCCTTCGATGTCTTCGGCCACGATCACCAGCGGCTTGGAGGACTGCATGACCTTTTCGAGCACGGGCACGAGGTCTCGCACGGCGCTGATCTTTGAGGACACGAGGAGCACGTAGGCATCTTCGAGGACAGCCTCCATGCGCTCGGGGTCGGTCACGAAGTAGGGGGAGATGTAGCCCTTGTCGAAGCGCATGCCTTCGACGAAGTCGGTCTCGATGCCGAAGGTGTTCGACTCTTCGACGGTGATGACACCGTCCTTGCCGACCTTGTCCATGGCTTCGGCGATCTGCTCGCCGATCTCGGTGTCGCTGTTGGCCGAGATGGAGGCAACGCGGGCGATCTGGTCCTTGTCGTCGACATCGACGGCCTGCTCGGCGATGGAAGCCACGGCAGCCTCTACGGCGGCTTCGATGCCCCGCTTGAGGTCCATCGGGTTGGCACCGGCGGCCACGTTCTTCAGGCCTTCGCGAACGAGGGCCCGGGCCAAGACGGTGGCGGTGGTGGTGCCGTCACCGGCAACATCGTCGGTCTTCTTGGCCACTTCCTTGACCAGTTCGGCACCGATGCGCTCGAAGGGGTCCTCGAGTTCGATGTCTCTGGCGACGGAGACGCCGTCCTTGGTGATGGTGGGGGCTCCCCACTTCTTCTCGAGGACGACGTTGCGGCCCTTCGGGCCGAGGGTGGCGGCAACGGCGTCGGCAAGCTGGTTCATGCCGGACTCAAGGGCACGACGGGCCGTTTCGTCGAAGGCGATGATCTTTGGCATCGGTGGTGTTCTCCCTGGAGGCAGGTGACGGTTAGCACTCTCGATATGAGACTGCTAACAGCAAACCACCTCAGCGCTCCGTTAGCAACCGCGGGCCGCGAGTGCTAACTCCGGTACCACTCCCAGAGCCGTCGCCAACTGACCTCTGAGGTTCACGGGTACCGCTTTCGACGGCCGCGCAACGGCCAACGGGCCGAACGACCCATCACGAGCGCCGCACCCATGCCGATGGATGGACAGCGGAGGACCGCGAGGTCCCACGCTGGCGGGCGGGTGCCGGTGACCCCGGGAGGGAGGTCACCGGTGCCCGACTGCCCCGTGTTGGTTCAGCCGCCAGCGACGGCCGGAATGATGGAGACGGTGTCGCCGTCGGCCACGGCGGTATCGAGCCCGTCGCGGAAGCGCACGTCGTCGTCGGCCACGTAGAGGTTGACGAAACGGCGCAGGCTGCCATCGGTATCGAGGAGGCGGTCCCGGAAGCCGGGGTGGGCCGACTCGAGCTTGTCGAGGACCTCGCTGACGGTGGCCCCCTCGACGGTGACCTCGGATGCACCAGCGGTGAGAGTGCGCAGGGTGGTGGGCACGCGAACGGTGACGCTCATGAACAGAAGACCTCGGACGTGATGGCTTCCCGACGGACGGCGGGTGGACGGCAGGTTAGTGGCGCCCCTGGCTCGTTCCACCGTGGCGGCCTTCGAGAGCGCAGCAGCACACCCCCTCCGGAGCCACGGTCTTGCTTGACCGGTCGGGACACGGAACGATGGCGGCCATGAGCGATCGGGAACTGGTGGAATTCCCACGAGGAACGTTCGAACCGGAACAGTTGGCGGCCCACAAAGCGGCGACGGGGGCCACCGTGTCGGTGTGCATCCCGGCCCGCAACGAATCGGCCACCGTCGGCGACGTGGTGGCCGGTATTCGCAAGTCACTGGTGGAGACGGTCCCGCTCGTCGACGAAGTCGTGGTGGTCGACGACCACTCCAGCGACGACACGGCCGCCGTTGCCACTGCCGCCGGAGCCCGGGTGGTCGATGCCCGCAAGGTGCTGGCCAACCACGGCGATGGCCCCGGCAAGGGCGAGGCCCTGTGGAAGTCGTTGCACGAGTCCACTGGCGAAGTGGTGGCTTGGATCGACGCCGATCTCCTGGACCCCGACCCCGGCTTCGTGGTCGGTCTCGTTGGGCCGCTGCTCACCGATCCGACCATCCAGTTCGTGAAGGGCCACTACCACCGGCCCGAGCACGACGGCACCGGCGGAGGGCGGGTCACCGAACTCTTGGCCCGACCCCTGCTGTCACAGTTCTTTCCCTTCCTCAGCCAGGTGGCCCAACCCTTGGCCGGCGAGTACGCCGGGCGCCGGACGCTGTTGGAACGGCTGCCGTTCGTGGTGGGCTATGGCGTCGACGTGGCCCTGCTGATCGATGCCTGGCGGGAAGTGGGCGACGGCGGCATCGCCCAGGTGGACCTGGGTGTCCGCCACCACCGCAACCGCACGCTCGACGAACTCGGCCCGCAGGCCATGGCTGTGGCCCAAGCCATCTTGGACCGCGCCGGTCTCCGACGGCCCGGGCCGGTGGTGCTCCGCCGTCCCGGTCGACCCGATCTGACCATCGACGTTCAGGAACGTCCGCCGCTCGTGAGCCTCAGTTCTCGTTGATCGGCCCTCGCTGATCAACCCTGGGTTCTCAACCGCCGGCCAGCCGAGCCTTGACCAGCGCCGACACGGCCTTGCCGTCGCGCCGGCCGGCCACCGCTGAGGTGGCGGCCTTCATGGCTTGACCCATCTGCGTCGGCTCGGTGAAACCTTCGGCATCGAGTACCTCGTTCACGATCGACGCCAGCTCGTCGTCGGACAAAGGGGTGGGCAGGTAGCGGGCCAGGATGGCGTGCTCGGCCCGTTCCTTGGCCGCGCTCTCGACTCGGCCACCCTCGTCGAATGCGGTGGCGGCCTCTTCCCGACGCTTGGCCTCACGGGCCAGCAGGGCTTCCACCTCGTCGTCGGTCAGATCGTGGGCTTCGGTTCCCGACACCCGGGCTTCCTTGATGGCAGCCAGCGCCATGCGCAACACCGACACCTCGAGTTTGTTGCGGCTCTTCATGGCCACGGTGAGGTCGTTCTGGATCTGCTCGGCGAGCATTGGTTCTCCCTGGTTGCACGGACCGACCACTGTGACCGATCCCGTCATTGGTTGCACAGGTGATTCTCCACCGACGGCCGGTCGAAACCTCCCCACACGTCGGTAGCATCGAACGAATGTCCGAGGTCATGTCGTTGCTTTCTCGCCCGGGCACCGAAACGACCTTCGTGGCCGGCGAGCACGTGAGAGACGGTCGCCTGGCGGTGTGGGAGGTCAGGGAGGCCCGGGCCATCCGGTCCAGTGGCCTCGGCCAGTCGGCCGGAGATGACAGCCTGCGCCTGGTCATGCCGGCCGGTTCCTCGCTCCGGTCACGAGAGGTCCCCGTCACCTGGATCCCCCTGGCCGAGGCCATCGATGCCCTTGTCGACCTGCCCGCCGCCGCTCCCGCGGGACGTTCCACCCAGGCCTGGTCCCACGCGGCACGTTCGGCCCTCCAACTCCTGGCCCGGGGCCGACTGCTTCCCACCGTCGACACCGACGGTACCGACCTCTGGCGGGCCGGCCCGTTGGATGCCGCCGACCTCGACCACTGGGCCCTGCTGGCCGCCTCCCTACCGACCGAGGCCCACGCCACCGAGGTGGCCGGATCTGCACCTCGAAGGGTGGCCTCGCCCACCTGGTTGCTAGCCCGGTTCCGCGACTGTGTCATCGACTCCTACGTGCGCACGGCAGCCGCTGCCGAGGCCACCGGCCACCGGGCCTTCGCGGCCACAGACCGTCAGGTGGTCATGGGGTCCACCAGTTGGTTGACGGCCACCGCCAACGCCGCCACCTCCGATATCACCGTGGCCCTGAGGCTCCAGGCCGATCTGCCGAACGAGACGGCCAACGGCCCCGACCCCGATGGCGATGACGAGTTCCGAGCCGTGTTGCAGGTGAGCAGCCGCCTCGACCCGAGCCTGGTGCTCGATGCCTCCGAGGTCTGGCGCTCCCCCCACGCGGTGATAGCCCGGTTCGGCGCCGAGGTGGAAGACGAGGTCCTGCTGGCCCTCCGGCGGGGATCGAGGGTGTGGGAACCCATGGGTCGGCTGTTGGCCGAATCACAGCCCGCCGAACTGTCGTTGAGCCCCGCCGAGGTGGACCAGCTTCTCGGCCCCACCGCCGATGCTTTGGCCGGCAGCGGCATCGACGTGTTGTGGCCTGCCGGGCTGCTGGCCCCGGTGAAGGTCACGCCCACGGTGGCCAGTACCGCCCCCGCCGCCGACCGGACCGCCGGGCTCTCCTTCGACGGTTTGTGCGAGCTGCGGTGGTCGGCCACCGTCGACGGCGAAGAGCTCACCGAAGATGAGCTCCGCCAACTGGCCGAAGCCAAACGGTCGGTGATCCGTCTGCGGGGGCGGTGGGTCCAGGCCGACCCGACCCGACTCACCCGACTGCGCAAGCGCCACAAGGTGTCGGCCGGCGCCGCCCTGGCCGCCGCTCTCGGAGGCGACCTGCTGGTAGATGGTGAGTCCATCTCTGCTGCCGTGGAGGGGCCCATCGCCGAGTTGGCCGCTCGGCTGCAGTCGGTCGACGGGCAGCATGCGGTCGACCCGCCCGACGACCTCCAAGCCGAACTGCGCCCCTACCAGCGCGTCGGACTGTCGTGGCTGGCCAACATGGCCGACATCGGGTTCGGTGGCGTCCTGGCCGACGACATGGGGCTCGGCAAGACGGTGCAGCTCCTGGCCTTGCACCTGCACCGACGGAACCTCGCCAAGCCAACGCTCGTGGTGTGTCCGGTGTCGGTCATCGCCAACTGGCAGCGCGAGGCCCACCGCTTCGCCCCCGATGTGCCCGTGGTTCGCTTTCACGGTTCCAATCGCTCGCTCACCGACGTGCCCGACGATGCCATCGTGCTCACCACCTACGGGGTGGTGCGACGCCAGTCGGCAACGTTGGCCGCCATCCCTTGGGGGCTGGTGGCTGCCGACGAGGCCCAGAACATAAAGAACCCGATGTCTCGCACGGCCCGCGCCATCCGCACCATCCCCGCTGATGCCCGCTTCGCCCTCACCGGTACCCCGGTGGAGAACCGGCTGGTCGACCTGTGGGCCCTTCTCGACTGGACCACCCCCGGCCTGCTGGGCCCCCTGGACCGGTTCCGCCACGAAGTGGCCATCCCCATCGAACGAGATCAGGATGCCGAGGCGGCGGCCACCCTGGCCCGTCTGATCAGGCCCTTCGTACTCCGTCGCCGCAAGATCGACCCCGGCATCGCCCCGGAACTACCCCCGAAGACCGAGACCGATCGCATCGTGTCGCTCACCACCGAACAGGCCACCCTCTATTCGGCCATGGTCGACGAGACCATGGACCAGGTGGCCAATGCCGAGGGCATGGCCCGGCGGGGACTCGTGCTGAAGTTGCTCAGCGGCTTGAAGCAGATCTGCAACCATCCGGCCCAGTTCTTGCACCAACGGGGGCCGCTCCCCGGTCGCTCCGGGAAGCTCGATGCCGTGACCGAACTGATCGACACCATCACCGACGAAGGCGAGTCGGTACTGGTGTTCACCCAGTTCGTTTCGATGGGACACCTACTCGTGAAGCAGTTGACCACCGACGACCGTCCAGTGGAGTTCCTCCACGGGTCCGTGGCTCCCGGCCGCCGGCAGGACATGGTCGACCGACTCCAGTCCGGCGAAACCCCCGTCCTGGTCATCTCGGTGAAGGCCGGTGGTACCGGCCTCAACCTGACGCGGGCCACCCACGTCATCCACTACGACCGCTGGTGGAACCCGGCGGTGGAAGATCAGGCCAGCGACCGGGCCTGGCGCATCGGCCAGGACCGGCCCGTCCAGGTCCACCGCATGATCTGCGAGGGCACCGTGGAAGACCGCATCGCACAGATGCTGACCGCCAAGCGGAGCCTGGCCGACTCGGTGGTCTCCACCGGTGAGGCGTGGGTGGGCGAACTCGACGACGACGACCTGCGGACCCTCGTGGCCCTGAGCGCGGAGGACTGATGACCCAGCAGTTCGGGCACACGTGGTGGGGACGGGCATGGATCGACGCGCTCGAGAACCGGTCCCGGGTGGATCCCCGCCGGTTGGCCCGGGGACGCACCTACGCCCGCCAGGACCGAGTCACGTCGTTGTCGCTGACGAAGGGCGAGGTGGTGGCCTCGGTCAGGGGTAGCCACCGGCTCCACTATCGGACCCGGTTGGAGTTGCGCACCTACAACGACGATGAGTGGGCCAAGGTGATGACCGTCATCGCCGGTCGTGCCGGCCACCTGGCCGCGCTCCTCGACGGAGACCTGGAACCGGCCGTGCTCGACGATGCCCGCGAGGCCGGTGTCGAGTTGCTGCCCAGCAAAGGCGACCTGAAGTTCCGATGCTCCTGCCCCGACTCCGCCGCGCCCTGCAAACACGCGGCGGCCGTCTGCTACCTGGTGGCCGAGGCCCTAGACGACGACCCGTTCACCTTGTTCTCTCTGCGGGGCCGAGAACGCGTGGCTCTCCTCGACGGGCTCCGTGCCGCCCGTCATGCCCTCACGTCCGGAGGCACCGACGCCGAGCAGGAACGAGCCGCAGTGGCGGCCCTGGAGGCCTCGACCCCACCAGGGATGCAGGCCGATGAAGGGGAGGTGGCGCGGGAGGCCTGGGCCCGCGAACATCCTGCTCTACCCCACGTTCCCGACACCCCGGCCCAGCCCGGCACACCGGCGGCCTGGCCTACCGATCCTCCGCCCGACGCTCCCTTCGATACCCCGGGCCTGCTGCTGTTGGCCACCGATGCCACGCACAGAGCTTGGGCTCAGCTTCGGGGCGAGGACCGAAGTGGCTTGGCGCTCAGCCACCAGGCCGACCTGGCCCGGCGCATTGCCACCGACCTCGAGTTGGACCGCCCGGTCACCGGTACCCTCCCGTCTGGCGGGGCCGACCGAGGGGAACTGGCCCACAGGGCACTGGCCTGGCACCACGGTGGCCAGGAAGGTCTGGCCATGCTGGACGAAGCCGCTTGGCGCGCCCCGGTGGCCACCATGGCCGCGGGGCGAGCCGCGCTCGAAGATGCCGGGATCTCTCCGTCGGTGCTCACCATCACCAACAACCGCATCACCGCTCCCGGCTTCCAACTGCGCTTCTCCCGGGGCGACCAGTGGTGGCGCTTCGAGAAGCGTCGGGGCCGGTGGGAGATCGCGGCACCACCGGCCGAGTCGGCCGACGACCTGCTCGATCTCTGACCGGGTAGGTCAGTGCAGTCGGGCGGCATCCACGAGCAATCGAACCAGCTGGGCCCGAGCGACATCGTCGACCATCACCGGGTCGAGCATCGGTTCCACCAGGCCGGCTCCCCAGATGACCGAGACCCCGGCCAGCGAGAAGGGGTCTTCCACCCACCCAGAGGGCACGTCGCCAAAGGTCACCACCGGTCGCACCGGGATGTCGGCATAGGAAGTGGAGGCCAGGAACCGGCGTAGCGTCCCGGCCCGGTCTCGGGCATCGTTCACCAGGTCACTGCGATCGGTGTCCCCCACGAAGAGGCGGGGGTCGGCCGTGAACCAGTCGCCGAGGTCACGGCGTTCGAGCGGACCGGTCAGTGCATCTTCGCTGCGGATGACCCACAGTCCGTTGACCGCGATCACCAGTTGGTCGATCCGCTCGCCGGGTCCGACCGCTAGGTGGTGGAGGACCTCGATGCCGGTGGACCGGGCGGTCTCCAGCGCCTGCCCGACCACGCTGCCACCAGGGTCGCCACGCTCGACGCCATCGTGGGTCGGCAGATCGCCGACCAGCACGTCACCGTCGACCAGAGCGCCCGCTTCCTGTCCCTTGGCCACGTTGCGCAGCCGCCCGATCAAACCTGCCGAGGCCCGGACGTGCCGGCTGTGGTCCTCGGGCGGCGCCGAGGAGACAGCGGGAGCCGACGGGTCATCCCATTGAGGTTCGTCGTCGACGTCGGGCTCGGCATCCGCTGCTGGTGCGGGCCGTCTCTCATCGGGGGCAGGCGTGGCCGCCGTGGCCGCGTCGAGAGGAGCCGGTCCGCCGGCCGGGCTACGCCGTGGTAGCACCGGGCCCACCGGCTCACGGGGAGGCAAGGGCGGCTGGCTCTCGACGCCGAGAGGTGGCCGCGGGTCGTCGCCGACATCGGCCAGCGGCGGTCGCCGCTCGCGGGTGGTCTGTAGCGGGGGACGGGTCCCAACCGGCGCGGCCAGTGGCGGGCGCAGGGGCGGCGTCGGCTCTGGCGACGGAGGTTTGAAGGTCAGCGGCGTATCGACAGACGACCACCCAGGGTCCCGGACGGGCTCGGACAGCGGTTCGGGAAGAGGCTCGGGAAGTACTTCGGGAGCCGGGGCCGTCGACGTTGGCTCCGGGGCTGCCGCAGCCGGGGCCTCGGGGGGCGGGGCAGTCTCTTTGATGCCGGTGTCCCGGGCACAGGTGAGGCAAACTGCCGTGCGGGTCTCTTCTTCCCAGAAGGCTTCAGTGCGCGGCGGCAGCTTGCTTTCACAGACCTGGCACTTGGCCCGGGCGCGTAGAGCAACAACCTTCACCCGCCACTATCGGCGGTGATCAGCGCTTCTCAACCAGACCGTCATGGAAGATACTGAAAGTGAGTCGTTCGGCTCATGGCTGGCCAGTGCTAGACACGACGGATGGACGAAGGACTCCGTACCGACGACGGCACCGTGATCGCAGGCTGGATCCTGCGATCTTCCAACGCCGCCGCCGTGATCGCCGATCTCAAGGAGTTCGGGCAGGTGTTCCGGTTCGCCATACCTACCGGGCCCCGGGCCGACATGCTCGACGCCGGCCAACCTTGCTTCCTCTACGTCTCCGAACCCGGCAACCCCTCCGTCAAGCCAGGTATCTGGGCCGTAGGCGAGATGGTGGGCCCGCCCATGGTCGGCGACGACGACGACGAGCTGTTCGCCGAGGTGGAGTTGCTTCCGCTACAGCAGCGGATCCCACTGGCATCGCTCAACGACCACCGCATCCTGGGGCGCACCGAACTCCTCACCGAGCCCAGTCGAGACAACCCCCTCGTCGTACGCACCGACGAGCTCCGCGCTCTCGAGGAATGGGACTTCGACCTGGTGGAGCCCACCGAGGAGCAGTCCGCCCGCCTGGAAGAGGTTCTGGCCGAGGACGAAGGAGGTCTGATCTTTCAGTTGGTGGGGGTGGCCCGCAGCCTCGGCATCGTCGACGATGGCATCGACGGTCTGTTGTCGGTGGTGAGCGTGGCCGACGACGGCACCGCCTACGAGCTCGGCCGCTACGAAGCCTTTGCCGATGCCATCGAAGCGGTTGCCGCCCACGGCGCCGACCTGGAGTTGGAGCCGGCGGGATCATGGGAGGGCGACGAACCCGGCGGCGACCCGGTTGCAGTGTTGGCCACCGACGACGGGGCCATCGGTCTCTACCGAGCCGACCACGAATTGGTGCTGTGGGACGACGGCGAGATAGCCCGCTTCGCCGATCTGGCCGACGCGCTGGCCGCCCTGGCGGCGACGGTCGAAGAGGTCTGACGCCCTCGCTGATCGGTCCGGCGTGAGCAGGTGGGTCAGTCGGTCAGCGGCGCTACGTCACGTCGAGCAATAGAGATCCGCAAGCGGTCGCCACGGTCCGGCGGGCGGTCTCGGTGAACGTAGAGGTGGATGCTCCGCTCAGCCCCGTCCCGACCCGGTTCGAGGTCGACGGTGAGGGTCACCAGCGAGGTAGCACCACGGAACTGCACGTCGACCACCCGGGCATCGAGCGGACCTGCCATGCCCTCTTCCACCCCACCGTGGCCGTCTCCGTCATCTCGGCGGGCAGGCACGATGCTGATCGCAGATTCACGCACGACCACCGGGCCATCTCCGAGCCCTAGGGCGACCGCTGTCTGCGCATCGAGCACGTTGCGGTGGCCGAGGAACTCGGCCACGAACGTACTGCGGGGATCGGCCCACACCTCTGCTGCGGGACCGTCGCGGACCACCCGTCCCGCCTGCATGACCACCAGGCGGTCGGCCACGGCATAAGCCTCCTCCTGATCGTGGGTGACATGGATGGCGGTGATGCCCACCTCTCGCAGCACGGCCCTCAGGTCGCCGGTCAAGCGGTCCCGCAGGGAGCGGTCGAGCGACCCGAGAGGCTCGTCGAGCATCAGGACCCGAGGCGAAGGGGCGACGGCCCGAGCCAGGGCCACCCGCTGAGCCTCGCCTCCCGACAAGGTGTCGATGGACCGGCCCCCGTATCCGGGTAGGCCGACGAGGTCGAGCACCTCGTCGGTTCGGCGCCGACGATCAGCAGCTCCCACCCCAGACATCCGCAGGCCAAAGCCCACGTTCTCGGCCACCGAACGGTGCGGGAAGAGGGCATGGTCTTGGAACATGAGACCGAACGAGCGTCGGTCGGTGGGCACCGCGGTGAGGTCTTCACCGTTCCAACGGACCCGACCTCGACCGTGTTCGAGGCCGGCGACGACCCGTAAGAGGGTGCTTTTACCGCAACCGCTCGGGCCCACCAGACCGACGATCTCGCCGGGAGCGATGGCCAGCGATACATCGTCGACCGCGATGATCGACCCGTAGTCGACCGTGACCCCGCTGACCTCCAGGCCCGTCACCATCCGAGAGCATCCTTGGGTCGAAGCCGTTCGATCACCAGGACACTGACCATGGTGAGGACGGCCAGCACGGTCCCGAGGGCCATGGCCTGGCCCCGCAGGGCGGCCCCGGGTTGGCCGAGTAGCCGGAACATGGCCACCGGTACGGTCGGGGCATCGGGTCGGGCCAGGAACGAAGTGGCGCCGAACTCGCCCAGCGATACGGCGAAGGCGAACGCCGCCCCCACCAACAGCGCACGACGGGCCACCGGGCCGTCCACCTCCCACCGGGTGCGGACGGGACCGGCTCCCAGCACGGCGGCCGCCTCCCGCTGGTGAGGATCCACGGTCCGCAGGGCCGGCACCATCGACCGGACCACGAACGGGATGCCCACCAGGGCCTGGGCGATGGGGATGATCACCCAAGAGGTCCGAAGGTCCAGCGGTGGTTCATCCAGGGCCAGCAGGATGCCGAAACCGAGGGTGACCGCGCTGGTTCCGAGCGGGATCATGAGGGCCACGTCGAGAGCCCGACCGGTGACCCGACCAAGGTGTACCACCGCCACCGAGGCCAGCCCGCCCACCGTCACCGCCACCAAGGTGGCCCAGCCGGCGGCCTGCAGCGAGTTGCCCACCGCGTCGAGGGCCGGCACGGCCAGGCCTGAACGTCCCGATTCGGTGAGGGCCCGGTAGTGGTCGAAGCCGTGGCCATCACCCACGGACACAGATCGCTCCACCAGCACGGCCAAGGGGATGGCCACCACCAGCAGGGCCGGGGCCAGTGCCGCCGTCGCCCCGAACCACTGGCGACGGGTACGTGGGCGACGGGCGGGCGCCGGTCGTCGCGATGGCAGTGAACCGGTGCGCCGTTCCAGTACGCCAGAGACGGCCACCATGGCCACCACCGCCACCAACTGGACGACAGCCAGAGCGGCAGCTGCGGTGAAGTCGGTGCGTTGGGTGGCCTGGCGCCAGATCTCGGT
>JBDTBS010000015.1:0-8257 GCA_039924035.1 Aquihabitans sp.
CATTGGTGCGGAACGACACGTTGAGATCGCCCCGGGCCAGGTCGCTGAGGTAGGTGAAGTACTGCTGAGGCACGGGCTTGTCGAGCCCGTACTTGACCTCGATGTTGGCCACGACCTGCGGGTCGGGGTTGCGGGCCCCGCCTCCCGATGCGATGCGTTCAGCTGGGTTGCCAGCGATCACGAACAGCAGGAAGAACAAGATGGTGGCCCCGCCCCACAGGACGAGGACCAGTTGAAGGGTGCGGCGGAGCAGGAAGGAAGCCATCAGAACTCGGTTCGCAGCAGGCGGAGGCAGACGGAACGATAAAAGTCGATTGAGGCGAGCAGGGGCCGGGTCCTGACGGACCCGGCCCCGTCCTCAATTGTTCGAATATTCAGAAGTTCGATCAGCCGTCGACGGCCACTCGCTCCCAGAGCATGACGCCCAGGGGTGGCTGGTCGTAGTTGAGCACCCGATCCCGGAACACCTGGCTGCCGGTGTAGAACACCAACGGCACGGCTCCAGTGTCCTTGTTCAGGAGGATCTCCTCGGCCTGGTTGTAGAGCTCACCACGCTTGACGTCATCGGTCTCGGCCTGAGCTTCGGCGATGACCTTCTCGAAGTCGTCGTTGTCGAAGCGCCCGAAGTTGTTGCTATCGATCGAAGCACGGGAGAACAGGTCGACCATGAAGTTGCCGTAGGTCGGGTAGTCGGCGTACCAACCGGCCCGGCACAGCTGGCAACCGCCTGGCTCGGCAACCTTCTTGAAGTAGTCCTCTTCGACACCACCAAGGGTGGTTTCGATGCCGAGGTTGTCCTTCAGGTTGGCCTGGATGATCTGGGCAACGTCACCGTGGCTACCCCCTGAGTTGAAGTCGATGCGGATCGGGTTGCTGAGCTTGCCGCCCGCGTCTTCCCATTCCCCGAACAGGGTCTTGGCCTGGTCGACGTCGAGCTTGGCGTACTCGCCCAGTCCGGCCTTGTAGCCGGGAATGCCCGGCGTCACGATGCCAGAGGCGATGTCACGGGTGCCTTCGAAAACCTTCTCGTTGATCTCCTCGCGGTCGATGGCCAACGAGATGGCCTGACGGAGCTTCACGTTGTCGTCGCCACCGATCTGGGGGTCATCGGATCCGAAGTCGAAGTAGTAAGAGCCCATGTTCGGGTCTTCGATGGTGTTCTTCGGGTAGGTGGAGAGTGCCGACTGGTACTTGCCTGACGGCACCGGAGCGTCATCGCCCTCACCGGCCTCGAAGGTCTGGAAGGCGGTCTCGACGTCCTTCGACATCTTGAACACGACCTTGTCCAGGTGGACCTCGGTCTGGCCGTAGACGTTGCCCGCCCACTTGTCGTTGGGGACCATGATGACCTCGGTCTCGTCGGCCTTCTCCAAGACGAACGGCCCGTTGCCGATGGTGAGGCCCTTGGTGCCCCAACCAGTGGTGTTTCCGATCTTCTCCAGGTCGGCGGTGTCGGCCGGGGAAAAGAATGGGTGGGACACGATCGACGGGAAGTCGGCGTTGGATGCCGACAGCGTGACCGTGAGGGTCATGGCGTCGTCATCGGCCACGACCCCGGGGAGGTCGTCGGCTTCACCGGCCTGTAGGGCCTCGCCACCTTCGATGTAGTTCACGAGGTAGCCGTAGGGAGAAGCCAAATCAGCATTCCCGGCCCGCTCCCAGGCCTTCTTGAAGTTGGATGGCAGGATGGGTTCTCCGTTGGAGAACACCCGGTCGTCTTTCAACTGGAAGACGTACTCGGAGGCATCGTCGTTGCCTTCCCAGGAGTCGGCAACGGAACCCTTGAGCTCAGGCGAGCACTTCTCGCTGAAGTCGAAGTCGGTCAGACCGTCGAACAGCGACGAGGTGATCTGTGACTCGTTGAGCGTCTGGACGACACCGGGGTCGAAGCTTGTGTTCGTACCCGAGTCGGCCATGTAGGCGTAGTCGATGAACGTTCCGCCCGACGGGGCATCGGCGTCGTATTCGAGTTGACCGCAATCGGTCTCGATCAACTGATCGTTGCCACCTCCGCCCGTGTCTGCGGTCTGATCGGTCTTGTTGTCGGCGTTGTCCTCTTTCGAGTCACCACAGGCCGAGGCGATCATCGCCAAGGCAAGGGTGCCGGCGAAAATGCCGGAGCGGAACCTGGATGGGGCCATGGAAATTGCCTCCGAAGAGATGGGGGGTGTGGAGGGCCGGGTGACGACCCGAGGTGGGCCACTTCCTCATCCGGTCATACTGAAACACCGCAAGCGGCGTTCCGAGCAGAAACGGTACCCCTATCGGGAGGCACGTGTTGACCGTTTGCCCCAAATCGCTTCGATCGACCGAGCGAACACGGCCTATGACGGCATCGCCGCTACCCGAGGCGGTACTGGACGATTCCGGCGAAGTCCTCGGCCACCAGCGAAGCGCCACCCACCAAGGCACCGTCGATGTCGGGCTGGGCCATCAACTCAGCAGCATTCGACGGCTTCACCGAACCGCCGTATTGGATGCGAACCGTGGCCGCAGCATCGGCGCCAGCCACTTCGGCCACCACGGCACGGAGGGTGGCGCACACAGCCTGCGCGTCGTCGGTGCTCGCGGTCTTGCCGGTACCGATGGCCCAGATGGGCTCGTAGGCAACCACGAGTTCACCGATGTCTTCAGGCGACAGGCCCTCCAGGGCGGCCCGCAACTGCCTCGACACCTTCTCGTCGGTACTACCGGCCTCTCGCTCATCGAGGGTCTCGCCCACACAGATGATGGGTGTCATCGACCACTTGAGAATGGCCTTCGCCTTCTCGTTGACCATCTCGTCGGTCTCGCCGAAGAGTTCACGGCGCTCGGAGTGCCCAACGATCACGTAGCTCACGTTGAGCTTCGACAGAAACGCGGGCGACACCTCGCCGGTGAACGCACCGCTCTCCTCCCAGTGACAATGCTGAGCCCCGAGAGCTAGGAGCAGATCGTCGGCCTCGATGACCGTCTGTACAGACCGGATGTCGGTGAACGGCGGGTGCACCGACACCTCGACCACGTCGTAGTCGTCCTTGTTCAGCAGATACGACAGCTTCTGGATCGTGCTGATCGCCTCGAAGTGGTTGTGGTTCATCTTCCAGTTACCCGAGATGAGCGGCGTGCGCGTGACCTTGGCCATGAAGAACTCCGTTCGTGCAGCCGACCAGGGTCGGCCGCTGATGATGGATTGATGCGCCTACTGGGCGTTGCTGGCGCCCCGAAGCGCTTCGAGACCGGGCAGGTCGCCCTTCTCGATGAGTTCGAGCGAGGCCCCCCCACCCGTGGAAATGTGATCGATGCGGTCAGCGAGACCGAACTGGGCGACGGCAGCAGCACTATCGCCGCCCCCGACCACCGTGAACCCGCGGCAGTCGGCCACCGCGTCGGCGACAGTGCGGGTACCGGCTTCGAAGCGAGGGTCTTCGAAGACGCCCATAGGACCGTTCCAGAGGACCTGACGGGCCCCGGCGATCACGTCGGAGAACTCTGCGGCTGTGCCCGGCCCGATGTCGAGCCCCATCCAGCCGTCGGGCAGGTTGCGACCGAACTGGCGCACCTCTCCCCCAGCCGACGGATCACCGATCTTGCCGCCAGGGCCGAGTCCGGTGATGTCGGAGGGCAGATGGATGGTGGCTCCGCTGTCGAGGATGCCCCGACAGGTGTCGATCTGGTCCTCTTCGAGCAGCGATGCCCCAACCTGGTGGCCCATGGCCGCCAGGAAGGTGAAGCACATGCCCCCACCGATGACCAGGCCATCGACCACTTCGAGCAGGGCCTGGATGACACCCAACTTGTCGGAGACCTTCGACCCACCAAGGATCGAGATGAACGGTCGTCGAGGTTCGTTGCGAACCTCGAGGAGCACCTCGACCTCCCGCTCCAGCAGTCGGCCAGCAGCCGACGGCAAGGTTCGGGGCGGTCCGACGATGGAAGCGTGAGCCCGGTGCGAAGCCCCGAAGGCATCGTTCACATAGGCATCCTGGCCTTCCACCAAGCGAGCCACGAACGCGGCATCGTCGGCGGTCTCACCGGGATCGAAGCGCAGGTTGTCGAGCAACTCGACACCCGGGGCCAGTTCGGCCAGGGCCTTGCGCACCGGTTCCACCGAATAGGCCGGATCCGGCGTCCCCTTCGGGCGCCCGAGGTGGGTGCAAGCCGTGACCGTCGCCCCCTGTTCCTGCAACCAGTGCAGGGTGGGCAACGCGGCGCGGATGCGCAGATCGTCGGTGATGCGACCATCGTGGATCGGTACGTTGAAGTCGCACCGAACCAGTACTCGCTTGCCGACGAGGTCGCCGAGATCCTCGAGCTGGGGGACGCCGTTGATCATCCGGGGAGTACTACTTGTTGGCCGCGCCGACGGTCTTGGCCAGGTCGACCAGGCGGTTCGAGTAGCCCCACTCGTTGTCGTACCAGCCGAGCACCTTCACCAGGTTGCCCATGGCCATGGTGAGACCGGAGTCGATGGTGCACGACTCCGGGGTGCCGACGATGTCGGTCGACACCAGCGGATCGGTGGAGTACTTGAGCACACCGGCCATGGGGCCGCTCTCGGCCGCGGCACGGTAGGCCTCGTTGACCTCCTCGATGGTGACTTCCTGCTTGAGGTTGCCCACGAAGTCGGTGATGGAGCCGGTGGGGACCGGGACCCGCAGCGAAGTGCCGTCGAGTTTGCCCTTCATGGATTCCAGCACCAGGCCGGTGGCCCGGGCGGCACCCGTGGAAGTGGGGATGATGTTGATGGCCGCGGCCCGAGCACGACGGAGGTCGGAGTGGGGGCCATCGACCAAGGCCTGATCGCCGGTGTAGGCGTGGATGGTGGTCATGAGACCCTTCTCCACACCGAAGGCATCGTCGAGGACCTTGATCATCGGCACGAAGCAGTTGGTGGTGCACGACGCATTCGACACCACGAAGTGCTTCTCCGGGTCGAAGGTGTCGTCGTTCACGCCGACCACGAAGGTGGCATCTGCATTGGTGGCCGGAGCCGACACGATCACCCGGGGGGCGCCAGCCTCGAGGTGAGCGGCAGCCTTGTCACGGGTGGTGAAGAAGCCCGTGGACTCGATGACCACGTCTACCCCGAGGTCACCCCAGGGCAGCTTGGACGGGTCTCGCTCGGCGAAGATCTTGACGACGTCACCGTCGACTTCGATGCCGTCGGCATGGGCCTTCACGTTGCCGTTGAAACGACCCATGACCGAATCGTTCTGGAGAAGGTGAGCCATGGTGTCGACCGAGCCGAGGTCGTTGGCCGCCACGAAGTCGATATCGGCGCCCTGCTCCTTCACAGCCCTGAAGAAGTTGCGGCCGATTCGCCCGAAGCCGTTGATCCCGACGCGGATGGTCATTTGTGGTGGACCTCTCTCAGTGGTTTTGGAGATGGATTGCCGGCCCCGCACCGCAGCGGCACGGGCACCGGATCTCCTTCGAAACTAGTGGACCCTGCGACAGGCGGCGAACTGTCAGCGGGTTCCGGACCCGGGGGCACCGCCGAGGTCGAGCAGGCCAGCCAACGCTGCCGCCAGCGGTTCGGGGGCATGCACCAGACCCCGGGCATCAGCCACCGGTCGTACGACCACGGCGACCCCCTCTGCGGTGACCTCGTGATCCATCCCCGGGGGGCACAGCACCACGTCGACCGGTACATCGTGGTCCCGCAGCGCCCGCAGGTGGTCATCGAGGGTGAAGCCCTCGGTCTCGGGAATCTCCGGACCCAAGTTGGCGACGTAGACCCGTTGGGCCTTGGTACGCCTCAAAGCATCATGCACATCGGGAACCGTGGCCGCGGCCAGAACGCTGGTGAACAGCGAACCCGGCCCCACCACCACCTGATCGGCATCGAGGATGGCATCGACCACCCCCGGCGGGGAGGCCACGTCGGCAGGCCGCAACCCCAGATGCCGGGGACCCCGGGCGTTGGCCACCGCCACCTGCCCCACCACCCGGGCCGCGATCGTGTCGGCGGAGGCTCGAAGCATGGCCTCCAAGTGGACCGGCTCCACCGTCGCCGGCATCACCCGCCCTTCGACCCTGCACAACCGGGCGACCTCATCGACAGCGTCAGTGAACGAGCCGAGGGTGCGAGTCAGAGCCGCCAGCAACAGGTTGCCGAACGCGTGATCAGCCAGATCGCCAGCATCGGCGTCGAACCGGTACTCCAGCACGTCCGACAGCGCCAAGGACGGATCGGCCAATGCACTGAGGCAACGCCGCACGTCGCCCGGAGCAGGAAGGTCGGGCATCTCCGCTCTGAGCCGCCCCGACGAGCCACCATCGTCGGCAACCGACACCACCGCGGTGATGGTGGCCGCATACTTCCGCATGGCCCGCAGCGTGGCCGCCAACCCATGGCCACCACCCACCGCTACGACCGCTGGGTGAACCGCTACCGCCTCGACGCTCATCCGTCCTTCGTTACATCTCGGTGCGCCAGGCTCGGTTCCAAGGACCGGGCCCGCAGGCGACGAACGGTCTCCTCGGCGATGGCCACCGACCGGTGACGCCCACCGGTGCATCCGAACGCGATCGTGAGATAGGCCTTGCCTTCAGCCTGGAACCCGGGCAGCAACACGTCGTAGAGCCGGTCGAGTTCAGCCAGAAACGCCTGAGCCACATCGGTCTCCAGCACGTATTCGCTCACCGGAGCGTCCATCCCGGTCTTCGGCCTCAGCTCGTCGACCCAGTGCGGGTTGGGCAGAAACCGGCAGTCGAACACCATGTCGACGTCGGGTGGCAGTCCGTGCTTGAACCCGAACGACGTGACCATTATCTGCATCCCGCTGACGGCATCGTCGTCATGGAAAAGCTCGGCGATCCGTTCCCGCAGTTGATGAGGGTTGAGATCGGAGGTGTCCACCAGGACATCAGCTGCTGCTCGCATCTCGTCGAGCTGTTGACGTTCCTGCAAGATGGCCGCGCCGAGTAGCTCGCCAGCGCTGGCCGGGTGACGGCGACGGGTGCTCTCGAACCGGCGGATCAAGGTCTCGCTGCTGGCATCCAAGAAGACCATCCGGACTCGGGAGCCCTCCTGGCGGAGTCGATCGAGAAGCTCGAGCAATTCGGTGAACTCCGAACCCGACCCCACCACGAACGCAACCTTGGCGATGTCGGAGCCAGGGCTGGCCGCCAACTCGACGACCTTCGGCATCAACGACACCGGCATGTTGTCGATGACGAACCAGCCACGGTCCTCGAGAACGTCGGCAGCTGTGGTGCGGCCCGCACCGGATAGCCCTGAGATCACCGCGAAGTCAGTCACGACCACGAGTGTACGGCGACCAGACCAGCCGCTGATCCGCAGGTCAGGACGGGCGGGATGGGCGCGGTACCGACAACCCCACCAACCCGGCCACCGCTGCCGCTATCAAACCCGAGAGCACGATCGCCCCACCCCACAGCGCTTCTTCCCATCCCAGACGGCCGTCCAAGGAAAGCGACAAGAAGGTGGCCGCCCACAACGACGAAGCCATGGCCGCCACCGCAACGCAGACACCAAAACGCCCGAGGACCGGGCGAGCCAACAACCTGGTGACCACCTCGAGCACCAGACCGGCCACCACGAAGCCCACCGTCAGCGGACGGGTAGCCGACCCTTCAGCCACCACGAGCGGAGGAACGGCGAGAACCAGAAAACCGGCGAACACGACACCGGGAACGAGGCGAAACCGCATCAGCGTGACCGAGAACGCGGCGGCCAACACCGCCGAAGTCCACACCACGATCCCTAGCCCCCGGACGGTGTCGTAGTCTTCGATCGACTCCCCCACCAGCGGTTCGACATATCCGGCCTGCAACGACAGACCGCCCGACAGCGGCGACAAGTAGCCCGTGAACAGGCTGGTGACCAGCACCGCCGATACCACCGACGCCACAACGGCCACCGACGGAACGAGCCCAAAGCGGAACCCCGGTCGTTGCCACAGAACCACCACCGGGGCCGTCAACAGAAACGCCAGCCCGGCGAACACCAGCAAGTGCGGAGGACTGACCAACGCTTCTACCGCCGCTTCGGCCCCGAAGATCTCGTGCCAGGTGGCATCGGCCACCCCGCCCATGGCCAGCATGACGAACCCGATGGCCCCGCTGCCAACGGCCCCGACATAAGAAGGGCCCCGCCTGATCGCGCCGAGGCCGATGAACGCTCCCACCGATGCCACCCCGCCGTACAAGACGAGATGCCAACCCGACAGGAAGTCGTTCTCCAACGATCCGGGGTTCTGGAGGTGACGGGCGATGTCGCCGGCCAGACCCACCGTGGTGACCAGTACGC
>JBDTBS010000016.1:0-6441 GCA_039924035.1 Aquihabitans sp.
GTGCAGGCCAGCTACCACCACCGGTGTTCCATCGAGGCCGGTGGGTAGATCGGGTCGATGCTCCTCGCCTACTCCGGTGTCGACCTGAACGCTCGTGTACCGGAGCTTCATCAGGTGACCGGCACCAACGGCCCGAAACGGTTCGGTACTGAGGTTCCAGTGGACGACGTGCCATCCCCCGGTACCCAACCCGCGATCGACCGCCGTGGTGTTGACCACCACCCGGTCGCCCTCCGCCACCGGACCGGTGAGCTGGGTCAGCGCGTACGCCCGGGACCCGTCGGCCAGAGCGACGCGGATCAGACCCTGACGTTCGAGCAGTACCTCGGTCACCGTCGATGCTGCGTAGGCCGTCATCGAAATAGTCGGGTCATAGGGAGGCGATGAGCTTGTCGACCCGGTCGTCGTAGGCCTTGAACGGGTCCTTGCACAGCACCGTCCGTTGGGCCTGGTCGTTGAGCTTCAGATGAACCCAGTCGACGGTGTAGTCACGCTTGGCTTCCTTGGCCCGGCGAATGAACTCACCGCGAAGCCGGGCCCGAGTGGTCTGCGGGGCCCGGTCGGTGGCCACATCGATCTCCTCGTCGTCGCACACACGGTCGACGAGACCGCGTTCCTGCATGCGGTAGAACAGTCCTCGATCGCGGTTGATGTCGTGATACTGAAGGTCGATCAGGGCCACCTTCGGATCAGACATGGCCAGACCATGGCGCTCGCGGTACTGCTCGATGAGGTTGTACTTCATGACCCAGTCCGACCCTCGGGTCTGGCCCAGCGGATCGCGCTCGATGGTGGTGATGGCATCCTCCCAGGCATCGAGCGACATCTTCTCCTCAGGCGACAGACCACGGGTCTCTCCGAAGCGGATGGCCCGTTGCAGGTATTCGCTCTGGATGTCGAGCGCCGAGACCTCACGGCCATTGGCCAGCCGCACCTTTCGGGTGCAGGTGATGTCGTGGCTGATCTCTCGGATGGCCCGGATCGGGTTCTCGAGCGTCATGTCACGAAGAACAACGTTCGGCTCTTCGAGCATCCGAAGCAGAAGGCTGGTGGCACCCACCTTGAGGAACGTGGCATGTTCGCTCATGTTGCTGTCGCCCACGATCACGTGGAGGCGTCGATATCGCTCGGCATCGGCATGCGGTTCGTCACGGGTGTTGATGATGGGACGAGACCGGGTGGTCGCACTCGACACCCCCTCCCAGATGTGCTCGGCCCTTTGGCTGATGGAGAACGTCGCTCCCCTGGCCGTTTGAAGCACCTTGCCGGCACCGGCATAGATCTGCCTGCTCACCAGGAAAGGAATGAGAACCTCGGCATAGTGGCTGAGGTCGTCGTTTCGGCTGGTGAGGTAGTTCTCGTGGCACCTGTAGGAGTTGCCGGCCGAGTCGGTGTTGTTCTTGAAGAGGTAGATCGTTCCCCGGATGCCCTCCTCCTGCAGTCGCTGCTCGGCTCCCTCCGCCAACTGCTCGAGAATCCGCTCTCCAGCCTTGTCGTGGATGACGACCTCTCGCACCGAGTCGCATTCGGGGGTGGCGTACTCGGGGTGGCTACCGACGTCGAGGTAGAGCCTTGCGCCGTTGGCCAAGAAGACGTTGGAACTGCGTCCCCACGACACCACCCGGCGAAAGAGGTAGCGGGCCACCTCGTCGGGGCTCATCCGCCGTTGCCCGCGGGAGGTGCAGGTTACGCCGTACTCATTCTCGAGGCCGTAAATCCGACGTTCCACGCCGCAACCGTACCGGTGGGGCTGAGAGGATCGTCGCCATGGAGCGCCGTACGTCTGGTTACAGGCCGCAGGCGTCGGTCAGAGCCAGTTGGAACTCGGGATCGGGATACTGCCGGTCGATCTCCGCGAAGAGGTTGCCGATGGCCGCGAAGTCGTTCTGGAAGTCGGCGTAGATGGCCTTCATCTGTTGCCCAAAGCTGTCGGATTCCACTTCCACAGCCTCGACTTCTTCACGGGATGTTTCGATCAACCCCACGAACCCTTGGAAGGTATCGGTGAAAGCGGCCACCACCCCTTCGCCGCCGTCCATGTCGGGCGGATCTTGACCCTCGACCTCGTCGATGAGCACGGTGGTGAGCACCAGCGCCTCATCGAGGAGCGCAACCACAGAATCACGGGCCTCGCTCTGCGAGGTAGCGCTGGAGAGGTTTGCTTCGGCGCGCGGACCTACGTTCTCGATGCCTGAACGCCAGTTGGAGAAGGCCCCGCAGAAGGTTTCGGCCCAGGCGTCGACCGTGACCGTGCCTGGGGCCAGCCCTTCGGTGGTAGAGGGGGCCTGGTCACGGGTGGTGGTCGTGGTGGTGGAGCTCTCGTCGTCGCTCGAACAGGCCGTGATGAGCAACAAGAGGGCGGCGACCATGGCTACGGTCCGCTTCATGGCGTTCTCCGTTCGGAGGGTTTGAGGAAGGGTGACGAGGTCTGAGAGATGGCCTCAGGTCAATAGAGCGGCGACCTCGTCGTCGTCGAGTCGGCGAAAGCATCGTCGCGAAGCGGATCGATCGAGGATGGCAACGTCGACATCGGCGGCCAACAGGGTTCGGTCGGGCCCTGACAGCGCGTTGATCGCCAGCGATAGGGCCTCGGCCAGCGTTGGGACGCCATCCAGGCGTTCTTCTACTCGTTCGGTGACCGATTCGGCATCTCCACCCAAGACCGAAAAGCGGTGCTCGTCGATCACGGTTCCGTCGTAGAGCAGGTGATAGAGCTGATCATCACCGGGGGTGGCCCCCACCTCGGCCACCAGAATTTCCACCTCGAGCGGCTTCATCTCGTGGGTGAACACCTGACCGAGGATCTGCGCGTACTGGTTGGCCAAGCTTCGAGCGTCGACGTCTTCCCTACTGAACGAGTAGCCCTTCAGGTCGGCGGCCCGGACGCCAGAGATGCGCAGTTGGTCGAACTCGTTGTACTTGCCCACGCCGGCGAACGCGATTCGGTCGTAGATCTCCGAGACCTTCCGCAGGGTGCTCGAAGGGTTCTCGGCACAGATGACCACTCCCTCCTGGCATACCAAGGCAACCAAGGCACGGCCTCGGGCGATGCCCTTGCGGGCGTAGTCGGCCCGGTCCTTCATGACCTGCTCGGGAGCAACGTAGAAGGGCATGCTCATGATCGGCCCCCGTCGGTGAGGCGCACATAGCGTTCGGCGAGCTCGGTGTCTTCCACCCGGGTGAATCCCTCTTGGTCGATGGTGGCCACGATGGGCCAGATGCCTCGCACCGGATCTGGGCCACCGGTGGCAGAGTCTTCGTCGGCCGCGGTGATGAGGGCCCGGAAGGCCAAGTTCACCGTGGAATCTCGGTCCAGTCCGTCGGCGAACCCGAGTTTGATCGCCGTGCCGGCATGAAGGCCGCCGGACCCCGAGGTGGCGTAGTCGTTCTCCTCGTAGCGTCCGCCGGTGACGTCGTACTGAAACAGGCGACCGGACTCTCTGCGGGTGTCGTAGCCCGCGAAGAGCGGCACCACGGCCAGGCCGTGCATGGCTGCTGGTAGGTGACCGCGGACCATCTGGGCCAACTGGTTGGCCTTGCCTTCGAGCGACAGGGGTGAACCCTCCACCTTCTCGTAGTGCTCCAGTTGGAGTTGGAACAACTTGACCATCTCCATGGCTGGACCGGCGGCTCCGGCAATGGCCACCCCGGACCAACGGTCGGCGGGAAACACCTTCTCGATCGACCGGTGAGCGATCAGGTGACCCGAGGTGGCCCGCCGGTCACCGGCCATGACCACTCCATCGGCGTAGCGGATGGCCACGACAGTCGTGCCGTGCAGGATGGACCCGGCGTTGCTCACCGGTGCGTCGGGAGCGGCGGTGGCCAGACCATGCAATCGCAGAAGGGCAGCGAAGTCGGGGCCGGGGTCTTCACCGGGTGAGAACAGCGGAAGGAACACGCCCCGAGGATACCCGCCTACTGCCCACCCTTTTGGACGTAGGAGCGCACGAAGTCTTCGGCGTTGGTCTCGAGCACGTCGTCGATCTCGTCGAGAAGGTCGTCGATGTCGGCTTTCAACTTCTCACCGGTCTCGGTGGGGGCCGGTGCATCGGCGACGGTCTCGGACTCGCGGGGCGGTGCGGACCGTCGGACTTGTTCGCGTTCAGCCATGGGAGCCTCCGTTGTCAGGCGCCACCCAACCGGGCAAGGAGCTCGGCGGGATCAGCGCTTTCATCTACCAACGTACCGATGTGAGCCTTCGTTCCGCGCAAAGGTTCCATCATCGGGACCCGGCGGAGCGTGTCCTTTCCGATGTCGAACACGATCGAATCCCAGTTGGCCGACACCACCTGGTCGGCCCACCGCTGGAGACAACGGCCCCGAAAGTAGGCGCGGGTGTCTTCTGGGGGCTCGGTCATCGCCCTCTCGACGGTGGCATCGTCGGTGAGGCGGCGGAGACCGGCCCGGGCCGCTAGCGACCGCTCCGGCCGCAGGTCGTGGTACTGGAGGGCCAACGCGGCCAGGCGGGGATCGCCCCAGGCGAGGCGGTGGCGATCGCGATAGCCGTCGAGGATGCGCTTCTTGGCCAGCCAGTCGACCCGGTCGGCCACCGAGGTTGGATCCGACTCCAACCCGGCCAACACCGATTCCCAGGTTTCGAGGATCCTCTCAGCCACGTCGGCGCCGCCCACCACCGACAGATCGTGGCCCTCGGCCCACGTTCGGGCGTGACGATAGAACTCCCACTGGACCTCGAGAGCGGTCATCGACCGACCATCCATGAGCTCCTGTGGCTCGTTCAGGTCGAGGTCGTAAGAGATCCGACGCATGGCTTGTACCGGTGATCGGAACACGAAGGTCTGGGGAAGAGCCGCGTCTTCGACCATGGCCAACAGGATCGCGGTGGACCCCACCTTCAGGAAGGTGGCGGTCTCCGACAAGTTGGCGTCGCCGGCGATCACGTGCAACCGACGGTACTTCTGGGCATCGGCGTGGGGCTCGTCACGGGTGTTGACGATGGGTCGCTTCAGCGTGGTCTCTAGTCCCACCTCCGCTTCGAAGAAGTCGGCCCGCTGGGTGATCTGGTAGGGCACATCGACCGACGAGACCCCGGCAGCCTCGCACCCGACCTTGCCGCTACCAGTGAAGATCTGACGGGTGACGAAGTGCGCGGTGGCATGGACCACGATGGTGGAGAAAGGTACCGATCGGGCCATCAGGTAGTTCTCGTGGCAGCCGTAGGAGTTGCCCTTGCCATCCGAGTTGTTCTTGTGGACGACCAGTTCTTCGCCGTCGGGCAGCATTCGGTTGGCGGCCACCATGGACCGCTGAAGTATCCGCTCCGCCGCTCGGTCGTAGACGACGATGCTGAAAGCATCGGCGCACTCCGGCGTGGAGACCTCTGGGTGGGCGTGGTCCACGTAGTAGCGGGCGCCGTTGGTGAGCACCGCGTTCAACAGGTGGGTCTCCACCTCAGGGGGCGAGGACGGACCCGACGGACCCCGGGCATCTCTACCCGGTGACTCGTCCTGGAAGTCCCAGCCCACCCGAGGCCCATGGTCGGCCTCGTAGGCCAGGTCGGCCAGGTAGGCGTTGATCAGCATGGACGAGGCCGTGACCGGGTTGGATTCGCGCACCCCGCGGTGCATGATCCCGAACTCCGTCTCGACCCCGAGAACCTTGTGCAGCGCCATCGCGGCACCCTACCGGCCGCCGTGACGGCGACGGCTCAGAGGTACTGCCCGGTGGCCACCCGTTCGATGCTGCGACCACCAGCCGGTTCACCGTCGTCGTCGTGGTTGACGAGGGTGCGGATGTAGACGATGCGTTCGCCCTTCTTGCCCGAGATCTTGGCCCAGTCGTCGGGGTTGGTGGTGTTGGGCAGATCCTCGTGTTCCTTGTACTCCTGGTGGATCGAGTCGATCATGTCGGCGGTTCGAATGCCACCGGACCCACCGGCGATGAGCCGCTTGATGGCCAGCTTCTTGGCCCTGCGGACCACGTTCTCGATCATCGCCCCCGACGCGAAGTCCTTGAAGTACATGATCTCCTTGTCACCGTTCTGATAGGTGACCTCGAGGAACTGGTTGTCCTCGTCGTCGCGGTACATCTCCTCGACGGTGGCCTCGATGATGGCCCGCACGCACTTGTCGGGGTCGCCGCCCCCCAGTTCGGCGACCTCTTCGGTGTCCAGCGGTAGGTCGGCGGTCAGGTAGCGGGAGAAGATCTGAGCGGCGGCTATGGCGTTGGGCCGTTCGATCTTGATCTTCACGTCGAGGCGACCCGGGCGCAGGATGGCCGGGTCGATCAGGTCTTCGCGGTTGGATGCCCCGATGACGATGACGTTCTTGAGGGTCTCGACTCCATCTATCTCGGCCAGCAACTGGGGCACGATCGTGCTCTCCATGTCAGAGGAGATACCTGAGCCCCGGGTTCGGAACATGGAATCCATCTCGTCGAAGAAGACGATCACCGGCCAGCCTTCCTCAGACTTCTCCC
>JBDTBS010000017.1:0-11245 GCA_039924035.1 Aquihabitans sp.
CCCGGCATCTTCCGGGGCGCGCTGGATGCCGGTGCCACCGACATCACCGAGCACATGAAGGTGGCGGCGGCGTCGGCCATCGCGTCGGCGGTATCGCCCGACGAACTCCGCCCCCGCTTCGTGATCCCGTCGGTGTTCGATCCCCGGGTGGCCGACCTGGTGGCCGCCGCGGTGGCCGAAGCGGCCGTCGTCGACGGCGTCGTGCGGGCCCACACCAACTGACCCAACGCGTGCATGACGGGTACGGTTGACATGATCCGGCTCCATCCGGCCGCCGGACGTTCGACGGGAGTTCCCCTGTGAGCACCGACCGCTCCACCACCGATGTCGCCGCCGTGCGGACCCGGCTTCAAGCCACGTTCGACTCGGGTCGCAGCGCCGAGATCGTGTGGCGTCGAAAGCAGTTGCAGGGGATCATCGATCTCCTCGAACGCCATGAGGACGAGCTGGTCACCGCCATGGTCTCCGACCTCGGCAAGCCCCGCTTCGAAGCCTGGCTCACCGACCTCCTCACCACCCGTGACGAGGCCCGCTTCGCGCTCAAGCACCTCGGATCGTGGATCAAGCCCACCCGGCACCCGGTGCCCATCACGGCCCAACCCGGTCGGGCCTGGACCGAGCCACAACCGTTGGGGATGGTGCTGCTGATCGCCCCCTGGAACTACCCGGTACAACTGCTGCTGACCCCGCTGGTCGACGCTCTGGCCGCGGGCAACGTGGCCGTTCTCAAGCCCTCCGAACTGTCGCCGGCCGTGTCGGCTCTCATGTCGGAGCTGGTACCCCGCTACCTCGACCCCGACGCGGTGGCCGTGGTGGAAGGCGGCGTCGACGTGACCACCGAGCTGCTGGCCGAACCGTGGGACCACATCTTGTTCACCGGTAGCACCCGGGTCGGGCGAGTGGTGATGGAAGCGGCGGCCAAGCACCTCACGCCGGTCACCCTCGAGCTCGGCGGTAAGAGCCCCACCATCGTGGCCGCCGACGCCAACCTGAAGGTGGCCGCCCGCCGGGTGGCGTGGGCCAAGTATCTCAACGCCGGTCAGACCTGCATCGCCCCCGACTACGTGCTGGTGGAGCGTCCCGTGGCCGACGAGTTCACCGACCTGGTGGTCGAAGAGCTGTCCAAGGTCCGTGACCGGGCCCCGGCAACGTCGATCGTCAACCCGAGCCATGTGGCCCGTCTCGAAGGCTTGCTCGACGGGCACGGTGGCGACGAGTTGATGCCCCGCAAGACCGACCCGTCGGACCGCACCGTTGCCCCCGTGGTCATCCGCGAACCCGACCCGGGATCGCCGCTCATGCAGGAAGAGATCTTCGGCCCCCTGCTACCGGTGCTGGCCGTCGACTCGATCGACGAAGCCATCACCTTCATCAACGAACGTCCCCGGCCGCTGGCCCTGTACTTGTTCTCCGAGTCGAAGGCCACCGAACGCAAGGTCCTCGACCGGACCGTGTCCGGGTCGGTGTGTCTCAACCACCTCGTGTACCAGGTAACGGTTTCTTCCATGCCCTTCGGAGGCGTTGGACCCAGCGGCATGGGCGCCTACCACGGCAAGGCCGGCTTCGACGCGTTCAGCCACAACAAGTCGATACTCAGCCGGCCCACCCGGATGGACCTCAAGTTCGCCTACGCCCCCTACTCGAAGCCGGTACAGAAGATTCTGCGCTTCGTCACCCGCTGGCCCTCGTTCTGAGTCGTATCGTCTGCCGAGAAGGCTGGCGGCCTCCGGGTCGCTCCGAAGACGGGAACGCGAATGAGTGAGCAACCGACACGATCAGTTCGCGGCCTAGCGGGCCTCGGCGCTTTGGTGACCGGTGGTGGGTCGGGCATCGGCCTGGCTGTAGCTCGCCGCCTGGCGGCCGACGGGGCTGCCGTCACCATCTGCGGACGCAACGAGGACCGGTTGGTGGAGGCCGTGTCCAGTATCGCAGCGGGCGTCCCGGGTGCGGTGGTCGGCTACGCGGTGGCCGACGTGACCGACGAATCTTCAGTGGCCTTCGCGGTCGACCGAGCCTGTCAGCGGGCTGGGGGTCGCCTCGATGTCGTGGTGGCCAATGCTGGTGGCAGCGAATCGATCGGGCCGGTCACCCACCTCGAGGTGGGGGCCTGGGACCGTACTGTCGCCATGAACCTCACCGGCACCATGCTCACCCTGAAGCACGGCGCGGCAGCCATGGTGCGCAGCGGGGGCGGATCGTTCGTGGCCGTGTCTTCGATCGCCGCCACCCTGTCGCACCCTTGGTTCGGGGCCTATGGGCCCTCGAAGGCTGCCATCGACCAGCTGTGTCGCCAGGCCGCCGACGAGCTCGGGGCCAGCCACGTGCGGGTCAACAGCGTGTGCCCGGGCCTGATCGACACCGACCTGGTGGGCTTCATCACCGCCGGCGGCCCTGTTCTCGACAGCTACCGGGAGAACACCCCGCTGGAACGCATCGGCTGCCCCGAAGACGTGAGTGCCCTGGTGCGGTTCCTGGTCGGACCGGAAGCCACCTGGATCACCGGTCAGAACATCACCGTCGACGGTGGCCAAAGCCTGCGTCGGGGACCCAGCCTGGCCAGTGCGTTGGAGCCGCTGTTCGGCGAGGACGGCCTGCGAGGCGTCGTCGCCGGCTAGCGGTGGCGACATCGCCGCGGTCATCGTCTCCGCAGGCTGAGTCCGATGGGTCGGTCAGCTCGGTGGCGTGCGGGGGTCGGCGGGGATGCTGGCCAGCAGGGCCTGCGTGTAGGGATGGTCGGGGGTGGCGAACACCTGCTCGGTGGGGCCGTGCTCGACGATGCGGCCGTCACGCATCACCGCCACCTCGTCGGCGATGGCCCGAGCGGTGGGTAGTTCGTGGGTGATGACCAGCAGGGTGAGCGACAGCTCGGAGCGCAGCTCGGCCAGCAGGTCGAGCACCTTCGCCTTCACCTGGGTGTCGAGGCTGGCCGTCGGTTCGTCGAGGATCAGCAGCCGGGGCGACAGCAAGAGCGACCGGGCCAGCACGGCCCGGGCCAGTTCGCCGCCACTCAACGACCCGGGGCGGCGGGTCAGGTGTCGGGCATCCAATCCCACCCGCTCGAACATGGCCAGCGAGGCCGCGGCTCGGAAAGCCCGGTCGCCGCCGATGCCGTGGACCCGCTGGGCCTGGTCGAGGGCATGAGCCAGGTTGCGACGGCGGTTGAGCGCGGCCCGGGGGTTCTGTGACACCAACTGGATGAGGCGCCGGTCGGCCACCGACCGCTCCTCGGTGAGCAGTCGGCCGTCCAAGTGGACCTCGCCCGCGGTGACATCGAACGCACCCACGATGGCCCGGGCCACGGTGGTCTTGCCCGACCCGGACTCGCCGACCAGCGCTGTTACCGATCCCTCGGCCACGGTCAGGTCCACCCCGTCGACGGCCCGCACCTCCTCGGACTCCACTGCACCTCGTCGACCCAGACGACGCGGGTAGACGTGGTGCAGGCCACGGACCGATAGCAGCGGATGAGGCTCGTCAGCTGTCTCGACCGCTCTCGCTTCAACATTGGGAATGGCAGTCGGAGGCAACGACCCATCGGTCGTGTCGGCGGCGACGAGGGAGGGCAGGGCCGCCACCAAGGCCTTGCTGTAGGGGTGCTGCGGCCGGTCGAACAGGTCCCGCACCGGGGCCAACTCCACCAGTTCTCCGGCGTGCATCACCCCCACTCGGTCGCACACCTGGGCCACCACAGACAGGTCGTGGGATACGAACAGCATGGCGATGCCCAGCCGGGTGCGCTGTTCGGCCAGCACTTCGAGGACGTTGGCCTGCACGGTGGCATCGAGGGTGCTCGTCGGTTCGTCGGCCACCAGCAGAGCGGGCTTGGAACCGAAGGTGGCGATGGCGATGACGAGGCGTTGAAGCTGGCCGCCGGAGAAGTCTCCGGGCAGATCGCCGGGTCGGTCGACCACGACCTGCAGGCCGATGGAGCGAAGTTGGTCTGCGTAGCGGGTGACAGCATCGGGGCCGAGGTACCAGTCGAGCTGGCGACCTACCGCGGTGATGGCCGACAGGGCGGTCATCGGGTGTTGGGGGATGAGCGCCACCTCGGTACCCCGCACCGACCGCCAGCCGGAGTCATCGAGCCCACGAAGGTCTCGGCCGTCGAGGGTGAGAGTGGTGCTGGTCACGGTGGTGGCAGCGTCGTGCAGCCCCAACAGGGCGGTGCAGATGCTGCTCTTGCCGCTACCCGACTCGCCCACCAGGCCCACCACTTCGCCCGGAGCGATGTCGAAGCTCACGTTGCGGACCGCGTCGACCTCGCCGGACGAGCCGACGTAGGTAACCCGCAGGTCAGCGACCTGCAGGACGGGAGCGGAAGGGGCGGTCACTTCAGGGGGTGACGAACTTCATCAGTTGCGGGTTGATGCGGCTGGTCCGCAGCCCGTCGATGTCTATGGGGCTGAGCTCCACCCGCTGAGCCAAGGCCAGCTTCGGGTAGACCGGCGGGAAGATCACCGCTTCCTCGGCCAGGCGACGGGTGATGCTGCGAAGGGCATCCACGCGGGCATCCTCGTCGGCCGTCTCCCACACCGCATCCATCCATTCGTCGACCTCGGGGTCCACGTAGCCGCACGACAGGATGTTCTTCGAGTGGGCCGGCGTGAGGGTCATGTAGTTGGCCGGGCCCGACGTGAACCCGCTCTGGAAGGTGTTCATCAGCATCTGGTAGTCGTTGGACAACCACGCCGACGACCACGGCCCACCGGCTAGTTGCTCGATCTCCACGTCGATACCGATCTCGGCCCAGCCCGCGGCCAGCACCGAGGCGATGTCCTTGCCGATCTGGCTGTGGCCCATGGTGATCTTGAACCCGCGCACCTTGGTCTTGGCTTCGGTCAGGTGCTGGCGAGCCACGTCGAGGTCGCGCTCATCGGGGTAGACCGACAGGTCCGGGTCCCAACCGAGCTGCGACGGCCCGATGGGGCCCTGGCCGATGGTGGCGTAGCCGCCATAGATGCGGTCGCGGACACCAGCCCGATCCATGGCGTGGGCCACTGCCAGTCGGAACGATCGGTCGTTGAACGGTTCCTCGAAGCAGTTGACGTAGGTGAGCACGTCGAGCGGCGCTTGGGCCACCACCAACTCGAGCTCGTCGTTGGATTCGACGGTGTTGAGGTTCTGGTAGGGCACCGCGGTGATGAGGTCGACCTTGCCCTGGCGCAGGCTCACGAGTCGGGTGGCCCCGTCGACGAACACGCTGAACTCGATGCCGTCGAAGTCCGGTCGGTCGCCGTGGTATCCGGGATAGCGGGACATGTTGAAGCTTTGCCCCGGTGAGAACTCGTCGAGCATGAACGGGCCCGTTCCCATCATGGAATCGCGTCGTCCGGCCCAGTCCTTGTGGGTGATCGGCAGGTTGGTCAGATGAGAGCGCAGGAGCCCGTAGGGCCGTACCAGGCCGATGGTGAACGTGTGATCGTCGACCACGTTGAAGCGCTGCACGTAGTCGAGCAGGTAGGTGATCCACTCGCTGCCCGAGCTGAGGTCGAGGATGTGATCGAGAGTGGCGATCACATGCTCAGCGGTGAACGGATCGCCGTTCTGGAAGGTCACGTCGTCTCGGATGCGAATGGTCCACGTGAGCCCGTCGTCGCTGATCTCGGGTTCGCCGAGGGCCAGCAGGGGAACCGAGTTCAGGTCGGCGTCGTAGGCGTAGAGGGTCTCCATGACCGGTTCGGCCAGCCACCGGGTGAGCTCCGAACCGGAATCGAGGGGGTTGATGTTGCTGGGGGCGCCGGCCACGCCCACCCGCAAGATGCCGTCGGCATGACGGTCGGTCACCCGGCTGGCGGTGGAACCTCCGGTGCAAGCAGCGAGGAGAGAAGGGCCGGTGATGGCCGCTCCGACAGCGAGGCCTATGAAGCTGCGACGGGAGAGGGGTTGAGGCATGGGGTCTCTCAAGGGTTGGCTGAAACGTGGGGGTGGAGGTCGCCGGCGGGGGTGATCAGAAGGGTGGGGTCGGTGTCGGTCCCGGTGGCGGCCCGCCGGGCGCCGATCACCCGGTCGGTGGCGGCATCACCCACCAGATTGCACCCGGTGATGCCGGCCACGAGAACCAGGCCGGGGATGAGGGCGTACCACCAGCCCCCGTCGAGCAGTTGCCCGCCAGCTTCAGCGATGAGGTTCCCGAGGGTGGGAGCCGGTGCCGGTACGCCGAGGGCCAGGAACGACAGGCCCCCTTCAGCGAACACGGCAATGGCCAGGGCCAGGAACACCTGCACGCCGATGACAGGGGCGACGTTGGGTAGCACCTCACGGAATAGCAGTTCCCGGTTGGGTACCCCGAGCAGGCGCAGCCCCGACACATACTCCTCCTCGAGCTCCACCACGGCCGCCGATCGGGTGATGCGTGCGAAGAACGGCAGGAACCCGATGGCCAGGCAGCCGATGATCCTGGTGGTCATGGAGATGGTGATTCCCCAGATCTCCACGTCGCCGGTTCCGGTGAGGCCCAGGATCAGGACAGCCAGGATGAACTGGGGGACGATCTGGGTGGTTTCCACCGTGCGCATCAGAACGTGGTCGGGCCAACGATCGCTGGACCAGGCCGCGTAGATCCCGATGGGCACGGCTATCAGAACGGCCAACAGGATCGATGCCCCGCTGGTGGTCAGCGAAGTCCAAGCCCCGTGGGCGGTGCGAGAGAACAGATCGCGCCCGATGTTGTCGGTGCCGAACGGGTGGGCCAGCGATGGCGGTTCCAAACCGGCGGCCACCAATGCGGTGGGGCTACCGGCCAGGAGGCGGCCCACGGTGGCCAGGGCCACGAAGGCCCCGAGCAGGATCACCCCCAACCAGGTGGCGAACCCGAAGCCACTCGTGTGGTGGTCCGTGCTGGTTCGACGGTGGCGTCGTCGGTCAGGCCGGGTCACGTCGATGCCTCCGCCTGTGCCATTCGTTGGCGGGTCCGAGGGTCGAATGCCACCACGGCCAAGTCCACGATCAGGTTCAGGCCCAGGAAGATCACCGCGGTGGCCAGGGCCGTGCCGAGAGCCAACGGATAGTCCTGGCGGACGAAGGCCAGCACCATGAGCTGACCGAGGCCAGGTAGCTGGAAGACGTTCTCCACCAGCACCGTGCCCGAAACCAGACCGCCGATGAGCAGCCCGGCAACGGTGATGGTGGCCGGGGCCGCGTTTCGCAGGGCGATGCGGGTGAGGATGTGGCGTTCGGACATGCCCATGGCCCGGGCGAAGCGGACGTCGTCGCCGTCGTAGATCTCCACCAGTGAGGTGCGCAGCGAGCGGGCGATCATGGCGAACGCGGCCAGGCCGAGCACCAGAGCGGGGAGCACGATGGCTTGGAGGTTGCCGACAGGGTCGTCGACGAAGCTGGGGAATCCTCCGGCCCGGGGGAGAAGGTCGGGGTAGCGCTCACCCACCACCACCAGGCACAGCACGGCCAGCCAATACGAAGGCAGGGAGATGGCCAGCACGGTGACCAGGCGGGAGCCGCCGTCGAACGGTCGGCCGTGGCGTCGAGCCGACGCGATGCCGAGGGCTATCCCAGGGATCACCGCTATCACCGTGGCCATGGCCCCGAGCTCGAACGACACCGGAGCGGTGGCAGCAATGGCCTGCCACACCGATGAGCCGTCGTAGAGGGAGCTACCCAAGTCGCCGGTGGCCAGGTCTCGCAGGTAGCGGCCGTACTGGACCACCAGTGGGCGGTCGAGGCCCTTCTCGGCCATGACCGCAGCCCTGATCTCGGGGTCGGCGGCCACGGCGGGCGGCAGGTTGTTGACCGGGCTGCTCGGCGAGGCGTGCAGCAATCCGAACATGGCCGTGACCGCCACCAGAATGGTGACGACCAGGATGAGGAGGCGTCGAACCAGGTAGCGGATCACCTGGCGACCTCATGGCCACTGGCCCCCGGCAGGCGGGAGCCGTAGTGGTTCAGCTCACGTGATGGGCGAGATCCTCGAAGACGTCGTTGTTGAAGCTGTAGGCAGCGTGGATCTCTTGGATCACCCGTGCCTGCTCGTCGTCGTCCCATCCGGCCGCGTCGAGGTCGGCTCGGTAGGCGTTCTTGAACTCGGTGTGGTCGCCCAGACCCTCGAAGTGAGCGAAGCGACCGCCGTGCTCGGGTGTGAGGTCGTAGGCCTTGGCCACCACCCGGCCGATGAACTGTCCACCCGACAGGTCGCCGAGGTAGCGGGTGTAGTGGTGAGCGGCGTAGCCCCCGGCCCATCCCTGAGCAACCTCCTTGACTCGGGCCGCGTAGGCCTGGGTACCGGGGGTGGGCGGGTGGACGGTGCGCCAGTCGGCACCGACCAGATCCTGCAGGTCTGCTTCGAGAGCCTCGGACCGCCGCAGGCCCGGGTGCAGCAGCGGCTTCACCGCCGGGTCGTCGGCTACCGCGGGGGCTGGGTTCTCCAGCTCTTCGTAGACGTACATGTGCTGGGCCAGCAGGTCGGTGTAGCCGGCGAGGGGCAGGCTGCCCTTGACCAGAGCCTCGGTGAACGGGTTCCGCTCGACGCTGCGGTGGTCGTCCGAGGTCCGCTCGCGGAGGATCTGCGAGAAGGTCGGCGTGGTGTCGGTCGTGGTGATGGCAGAGCACTCCTGCATCTGTTCCAACGACACCGCCGGCCATGGCGACGATGCGCTGACCTGGGGTGTTGCCGGGAGGTGTTCGGATGTTCACGACAGTCTGTCACTCCAGCACGACACCAGGTCGAATCGTTCCGACAAACTGTCGTGAACCCTTATGAGGCCCCGAATGGTCGCCATCAGCGGGCTTGGAACCCGCAGATCATCAAGTTACCTTTGCAGGTCATGGCCAGGAAGTTCACCCCCCGCTTTTCGTCCTTCATGATGCTCGCCGTCCGTCACGCGGCCCGAACCGGCCTCGCCGTGGTCGCCGTGGTGGCCATGGTCGGTCTGCTCGTCGTAGGGCCCGCTCAGCCGGCAGCAGCGGCGGGCCCGCAGATCTCCGTGTCGCCCTCCAGCGGCCTGAACCCAGACGGCGACTTCGTGGTGGTTAGCGGTAGTGGCTTCCATCCCAACAGCCAGCTCTTCCTCATGCAGTGCCGCAACGATTACGGCGGAGACCACACCTGCAACTCGATCGGTCTCCAGAAGGTCATGACCAGCTCGGGCGGATCCTTCAACGGTGCCCGCGTGAAGGTGACCGGCTACTTCGGAAGCATCGACTGCACGCAGACGCAATGCGCGGTCAAGACCAGCGCCGTGGCTGGCCACTCCGGTGACCGGTCCCAGGACGTGATGAGCCCGCTTTCCTTCGGTGCTCCTGCTGCCCCGCCGGCCACCGCGCCGCCTGCTCCGCAGGCGCCGGTGACTCAGCCGCCGGCCACGGCTCCTCCGGCCACCGAAGCTCCGGCTACCACCACGACCGAGGCCCCGGTCACGACCACCACCACCGAAGCTCCGGTATCCACCACCACCACTGAGCCGGCCGCGACCACCACCACCAAGCCTTCGTCGGCCAAGGTCACCGAGCTGGCCGGTGGAACCGACACGCGCACCGGGTCCGGTGGCGACGATGGCAGCAGCCCAGTCCCATGGATCGTGGCCGGCTTCGTGGTCGTCTTCGGAGCCGTTGGCGGCGGTGTCTACACGGCCCGTGCTCGCGCCGCCCGCTGATTCCAGCTCACCGCACCCTGGCCCGGCCGTTCCCCGGCGGACCACCCGTCTCTGCCCACGAACACACGTAAATCCCTGAGGAGCATCATGACCGCAGCGATCACGACGGCACCATCTCGCCGCCATCCATTCCGGCGAGCCATCGCCGCGTTCGCGGTGGCGGCGGCCGTCGTCCCCGTGGCCGTGCTCACCACGGCCGGCCCGTCGGCTGCTCAAGCTGGCCCCACCTTCACCGTGACGCCGAAGGTCGACCTCGACCCCGCCGGTGACACCATTCGGGTTGAAGGCGCCGGCTACACCGACGGCGAGGGAATCTACGTGCGGTTCTGCTCCGCCCCCACCGGCGACGTGGGCACGGCATCAGGCCGACGAGAGTCCACTGACTGCAACGGGCAGGGCGCTTGGGTATCCAGTTCCGGTACTCGGGGGACCACGCCCATGGTCGATGGCGCCTGGTCGCTAGACCTGGCCGCCGTGGCCCTGACCGGCGGTGTCGACTGCACGGTGGCCAACGCTTGTGGCGTATCCATCCGTCGCGACCATGAGGGCCCGGGTGATTTCAGCTATGACGCCTTCACTCCCGTTGCCTTCGCAGCGCCGGTTGTTCCCGCAGGCCCGGACTACACGGCGATGCCCACCACCGGCCTCGACCGTGCGGGTGACACCATCCGGGTCGAGGGCACTGGTTACACCGATGACGAAGGTCTCTACGTGCGGTTCTGTGCGGCCCCTTCGGGTCCGCTGGGCGTCGCCGAGAGTCGTCCTGCGGCCGCCGACTGCAACGGTCAGGGCACTTGGGTCACCAACACGATGACCATGCCGGGCATCGCTCCGATGGTCGACGGAGCCTGGTCAGCTGATCTGGATGCGCTGCTCACCTTCGGGGCCGTCGACTGCGCAGAGGCCGAGTCTTGTGGCGTCTTCATCCAGCGTGACCGCCACGGGATGACCGACTTCTCCTACGACTCCTTCACGCCAGCCACCTTCGCGGCAGCACCCGGCGAAGGTCCCACCTATACCGTCGATCCCGCCACCGGCCTCAACGCTGCTGGCGACATCGTCGAGGTGGACGGCTCCAGGTATCCCGCAGACCAGGGCTTCTACGTGCGGTTCTGCGCCGCTCCCACCGGCACCGTCGGTACCGCGGCGGCCCGCCCCAAAGTCGGCGACTGCGAAGGGCAGGGGACCTGGGTGAACAATCAGATCACTGGCGATGGCACCACGCCCAACAACAACGGTTCCTGGAACCTCGATCTCGACGTGGTCGGAGCCTTCGCTACCGACACCCGGGCCATCGACTGCACCACGCCCGGTTCGTGTGGGGTCTTCATCCGACGCGACACCGGCGGGGCCAGCGACTACCGCCTCGACTCGTTCACCCCGCTCACCTTCGACCCCGCTTCCACCCCTCCGGTGATCGAACCTCCCGAAGAGCCCTCGCTCAACACCGTGCAGCTGACGCTGTCCAAGACCAGCGCACTGGCCGACGGTGAGAGCATCACGGCCTCGGGTGCCAAGTACACGCCCAACGACGGCATCTACGCCCAGTTCTGCGCCAAGCCCACCGGACAGCTGGGCACGGCTGCCGGTCGCGCCTCGCAGTGCTACCCGGGCCAAGACGGCATCCACACCGTGTGGGT
>JBDTBS010000018.1:0-7607 GCA_039924035.1 Aquihabitans sp.
GGCCCGGCCGACGGCCCGATGGCCGACACGCTGGCCGTGGCCATCGCCCGCACCGAAGCCGACCTGGACCTGCTGGTGTGAGTCAGGTGTCCTTGAGGCGCACGTAGCGGCGATGTTCGGGTCGGTAGACCCATTCGCCTTCGCCGATCTGAAACACCTCGACCAGGGCCGGGTAGCGCTGCACCAGGTCTCCCAGGGTCAGGACTTCGGTGACCTCAGACGGTGGGGCATCGAAGTAGTCGTCGGGCTCGTCTCCGGCGGTGACGCTCCAGCCGCTGTCGGTGACATCCAGGGGTTCTTCGAACCCGGCCCACCCGGGGGGACCGTGGAGCTTCAGCGCCCGCTTGGATACGACAGCCCGCAGGTCGACCTTGAAGCTGACTTCTTCGGTGCGCAGGGCGATCCCGGCCACGTGGCGGGCCTCGAAGGCCACCAGGGCCGACGGTTCGAGCGCGGTGACGACCACGGGTTGGTTGGTGAGCCAGCCGTCGTAGGAGCCGTCTTCGTGGGCATTGCGAACTTCCAGCCACATGCGTTCGGCGTTGGGACCCTCGGTGGGGGGTGGGTCGAGGACGAAGACCAACTTCACCATGTCGCCGGTGCGCAGGGCCTCTCGCTCGGCGATGGTTGGGATGGGGAACGTGTCGGGGAAGGCCGTGTTCTGCGACTCGGCATCGAGCAGGCCCCATTCGGCGGGCACGATCGACGGGTCTGGTGCTTCGGTCATCGTGTTGGATTCCAAGTCGGAGACGGGTGGGTGGGGGCCCCATGACCACACCACGCGGCGGCTGGTCGAGGCCATTCGGTGGGCTCGGCGGCTGTCGGCCAGCGGCATGGGTCGGGCATATGGTCTCCAGCTGGCGATTAGATGGGTCCCACCACCGAGATAAACGTCACCTGACCGATGTTTCGGGTACTTGACTTACTCGGTAACCTGTGGAGAAGCCCAGACTCGTGCCGATACTACGTTCGTTGCCCCGATAGCTGTGGGGATGGCCGACGATCCTTGCCCATTCAGGGCGCAGGCGTACTTATCAAACAAGAAAAAGGTGTTCAATGGCGAAAGATCGTGTGGAGCGGGACGAAGAGGACCTCGTCCGCCTGTATCTCACCGACATCGGCCAGTACCCGTTGCTCACCAAGGACGACGAGGTCAGGCTGGCCCAGGCCATCGAAGCCGGCAACGAGGCCAAGACCGAGTTGGAGGCTGGTGGCAAAGAGGTCACTGCTGCTCGCAAGCGCGAGCTGCGTCGCAAGTCACGTGACGGCGACAAGGCAACCCGCACCTTCGTGCAGTCCAACCTGCGCCTCGTGGTGTCCATCGCCAAGAAGTACCAGGCCTCGGGTCTGCCGCTGCTGGACCTGATCCAGGAAGGCAACCTCGGTCTGATGCACGCCGTCGAGAAGTTCGACTGGCGCAAGGGCTTCAAGTTCTCCACCTACGCCACCTGGTGGATCCGTCAGGCCATCACCCGCGGCATCGCCAACACCGGCCGCACCATCCGCCTGCCTGTCCACGCTGGCGACACGCTGGCCCGCCTGCAGAAGGCCCGGGCCCGTCTCGAGCTGAAGATGGGTCGCCCGGCCACGCTGGCCGAGCTTTCCGCTGAGGTCGAGATGCCCGAGGAGAAGGTCACCGAGGCCCTGCGCTTCGCGGCCGAGCCCCTCTCGCTGTCGGAGCCCTTGCGTGAAGATGGCGATGCCGAACTCGGTGACGTGGTCGAAGACCGCTCGGCCGAGTCGCCCTTCGAGGTTGCGGCCACTTCGCTGCTCCCCGAGGAGATCTCCCGTCTGCTGGCCCCGCTAGACGAGCGTGAGCGCGAGATTCTGAAGCTGCGCTTTGGTCTCGACCGGGGCGAGCCCCGCACCCTCGAAGAGGTGGGCGAGCACTTCAACCTCACCCGGGAGCGGATCCGCCAGATCGAAGCTCGGGCCATGTCGAAGCTGCGTCACCCGTCGTCAGACACCGGCGCCCGGGACCTGCTGGCCGTCTGATCTGGTCTCGGTCGGCCCATCGGTCGATTTCGGCAGACAAGGTCGCCATTCGGCGGTAGCGTGTCCTTCATGAAGAAGCTCCTGATCCTCGTTGTCCTCATCGCTCTTGGCGCCGTTGCCGTCAAGAAGGTGCAGGGCGTCTGACCGCCGGCCGGTGACCCACCGTCGCTGGCCCTCATGAATGAACGCTCCGGCCTTCGGGTCGGAACCCTGACCGGTCACCTCTGGGTGGTCGGTCAGGTTGCGTTTTGGGTGTCTGACGGGTCGTGATCGTGGTGCGAGGTTGGCCGGCTTGTGGTCATCTTTCGATACCTCTTGTGCCCTCCAATGCCTGCCGGTAGGGTCCGCCCTGCCTTCCCGAGTCCTGTCGTAGACGCACTTGGGAGGTTCCATGCTGATCGCTTGTTGGTCGGTGAAGGGTGGTGTCGGGACCACGGCAGTCGCCGCGGCCATTGCCGTGTCGGCGGCCCACCACGGCCCGGTATTGGCTGTCGATCTGGCTGGTGACCTACCGGGATGCCTGGGGGTGGCCGAGTCGGTGGGCCCGGGGGTGTCGGAGTGGCTGGCCGCCGGGGCGGAGGTTCCCCCCGATGCCCTCCATCGGATGCAAGACCCGGTGGCCGTGAATCTGAGCCTGCTCGCTCGCGGTCGGGGGCCACAGCCGGCCCACCGGGCCAGGGCCTTGGTCCAACTGTTGGCGGCCACGGGCGGCACCGTGGTGGTCGACTGCGGTCGTCTCGACGGCGATCACCCGGTGGCCGTCACCGTGGCCGCCGAGGCCGACCGGTCGCTGTTGGTCACCCGCCTGTGCTTCCTCGGTCTGCGTCGAGCGGCCCAGGCGCCGCTGCGGCCGTCGGGGGTGGTCGTGATCCGTGAGCCAGGGCGGGCCCTGACCGTCGCCGATGCTGAGAGGACCATCGGGGCCCCGGTGGTGGCCGACGTGATGATCGACCCGGCGGTGGGCCGTGCCATCGACGCTGGACTGCTGACCTCCCGGCTTCCACGTTCCCTGGCCCAGATGATGACGTTGGTGGCGGCATGACCGCCGACTCGATCACCGATGCGGTCGACGACACCGTGCACCGGTGGGTGCTTTCGCGGTCGGATCGGTCAGTGGGCTCCGACGACGCCGACATCACCGCGGCCGTGCGCCAAGCAGACCCGCTGCTCGGTGGCGCCGCGGTCCATGAGGTGGTCGACCGGGTTCGGGCCCGAGTATCGGGGTTGGGCCCACTGGATGCGTTGCTGGCCGACGAGGCGGTCACCGATGTCCTGGTCAACGGTCCTGGCCCGGTGTGGGTGGAACGTCATGGTCGTCTGGAGCGCACCGGAATCGAGCTCGACCGGGCCACCATCGATCTACTCGTGGAACGCATCGTGGCCCCTCTAGGGCGGCGGGTAGACCCGGTCACCCCGGTGGTCGACGGACGCTTGGCCGATGGCTCGCGGGTCCATGTGGTGGTTCCGCCGGTGGCCGTCGACGGGCCGTGCATCGCCATCCGCCGCTTCGCCACTCGTCGTATCGACCTGTCGGAGGTGGCCGGTCCGCCTGCGGTCCGACTCCTGCAGTGGGCGGTACGGGCCCGGGCCAACGTGGTGGTGGCGGGTGGGACCGGCTCGGGCAAGACCACGCTGCTCAACGCATTGGCCGCGGCCATCCCCGCCCACGAACGGGTGGTCACCGTGGAGGATGCCGCCGAGCTCCGTCTCCCCCTAGAGCACGTGGTCCGCCTGGAGACACGGCCGCCTTCGGTGGAGGGCACGGCCGCCGTCACCACCAGAGAGCTCGTGCGGGCTGCTCTGCGGATGCGGCCCGACCGATTGGTGGTGGGCGAGGTCCGAGATCACACGGCCCTAGACATGGTCCAGGCCATGAACACCGGCCACGACGGGTCGCTGTCCACCATCCATGCCAACGGCTGCGACGATGCCCTGCGTCGGCTCGAGACCTTGGTGCTCATGGCCGGTATCGGGCTGCCCTTGGATGCGGTGCGAGATCACCTGGCCGTGGCCGTAGACCTGATCGTGCACATCGCCCGAGATGTCGATGGTCGACGTCGAGTGGTCGAGGTCGCCGAGGTGCTCCTGCCCGGTGGTGGGCAAGCTGACCGGCCTGCCGGTGTGGCCGATGTTGGGGCTGGCGGCCGGAACGAAGGTGGCTCCACAGGGCCGAACGGGTTGCGGACCCGTCGACTGAGCGACGGGGAGGCCGTCGTTGCCCTGCCGGTGCGCAGCCTTCGCGATGCCGCCGCCGGACCACCCGACCAGATCTGGTGCCAGCCGTGACCGTCATCCCTGTGATGGTCCTGGTGAGTGGCGGCATCACCGGCATCGCGCTTCTGTCTCGGTGGGCTGCTGTCGGCTCCCGACAGGCTGCTCTCCGCCGCCGTCTCGACGCTCGCCCGGCGGCCGTCCAGAAGGCGCCGCCGTGGTTCGCTCGCGCCCTCACGGTCCTGGAGGTCACCGCCGAACCTGATCGGATCTGGCCGACCGTGAGAACGGGAGGAGTGACCTGCGCTCTGGTGGTCGCCGTCTGGTGGCCATGGCTCACCGTCGTTCTCGCGGTCCTGGGCGGTGTGGCTGTGGTGACGCGCCCGGCGGTTCTCCGCCGCCGTCGTGTCCGTGACTATGACGCCGAGGTGGCGGCAGCGGTCGAGGTGCTGACGTCATCTCTGATGTCGGGGGCTTCGCTGCACCAGGCCTTCGAGGCCGCCGCTCGACGTCCAGGGCCGGTGGGCAACGATCTGGTCCTGGTCACCCGGGCCGTCCATCAAGGCAACGGCTTGCAGCCGGCCCTGGACCGCTGGGCCCAGTTGGCCCCAGGCCGGGGGCCGGTGCTGCTGGCCGATGCGCTGGCCATCACCACTGGTAGCGGCGGGTCTCATGCCGGGGCTATCGCCGGGGTGGGAGCCACCTTGCGGGAACGCGAGGCCCACGCCCGAGAGGTCCGGGCGCTGGGTACGCAGGCCCGCTTGTCGGCCGCGGTCTTGGTGGTCACCCCGCTCGGGTTCGCTGCCGTGGCGGCCCTGCTCGACGGCAGGGTGGCCTCCCTCATCTTGACCACACCGCTGGGCTGGGCCTGCCTGGTTGGTGGGCTGATCCTCGATGGCTTCGGAGCCTGGTGGATGCACCGCCTCACAGGAGCGGTCGGGTGATGGTCGTGCTTGTTGCGATCACCGCCGCTACCGCCGTGGTGTTGGCCTCCGCCGGTTGGGCATCCGTCCCGTCAGTGGCGCACGCCCCCACCAGCATTCGCGGCCGTCCCAACCCGGGGAGCGTCGGTTGGGTGGTGGCCGTGGCTCTACCCGTGGCGGCGGCTGCCGCCTTTGGGCCGACAGCTGCCCTGGGGCTCGTGGTATCGGTCGTGGTGGTGCGGGCCGCGACCATCCGGCGTGTGCGACAGAGGGCAGACCGGCTGCTCGATCAGTCCATGCCTGAGCTCATCGACCTGCTGATGATCGCGGCCTCGGCCGGCCAGCCGGTACCGGCCTGCCTGGCATCGGTAGCCGAACGGGCCCCGGCCCCGCTGCGTCCGGTGCTGGTTCGGGCTCGCCATCGTGTGGAGCGGGGCGAGGCCGTGGCTGTCGCCCTTGCTGATGTTGGTCCCGGGCTCGGAGCCCTTGGTCCGGCGGTGGCGGAAGCCCTGGTGTCGGCCCACCGGACCGGGACACCGTTGCAGCCCGCCCTTCAGCGGGTGGCGGTGGTGGCCCGTGACCGTCGACGTCGAGCTGCCGAGGAAGCGGCCCGACGGCTCCCCGTCACCCTGCTGTTCCCCCTGGTGTGTTGTGTTCTCCCGGCGTTCGTATTGCTGGCCGTGGTGCCGCTGCTCGCGACCTCACTGCAATCCCTTCAGCCCTGACCGGTCTCGCTTCACAGCCTTCCTGCGCTGTGGCTGACCCGGTCGGACCCCGACCGGGACACGGCCCCGATCACTCGCACCTCCCGGTGACGTTCCGTCCGCGGCTTCAGCCGCACCCCGACCTCGGAGGTCACCCCATGTCCTTGTTCTTCGTCTCCCTGCTCACCTCGCTGCTCACTTCCTTCGACCGGGCGGCCGCCGGGTTGCGTCGGCGCCGGGCCGCTCTGCGGTCGTCGTCGGGTCAGGCCACCGCCGAGTACGCCCTGGTCCTGCTCGGCGCCGCGGCTCTGGCCCTGCTGTTGGCTGCGTGGGCCGCCAAGTCGGGGAAGATCGGTCAGCTCTTCGATGCCGTCGCCGACCGGTTGATCTCCGACACCAAGTGACCGACGCTCTTCGTCGTCGCCGGCAGCGGGGCCAGGCCACCGTCGAGGTGGCACTGGCCCTGCCGGTGGTGGTGTGCGTTCTGTTGGCGGTGGTCCAGGTGGCGTTGGTGGCTCGCAGTCAGATCCTGGTCACCCACGCGGCACGGGAGGCGGCCCGCCAGATCGCCGTCGACCCCGACCAGTCCCGGGCCGCGGCAGTTGCTCGCTCTACGCCGGGACTGGAACCGCAACGGGTGTTGGTGGAGGTCGGACCCCGAGGCCCGGTCGGGTCGACGGTTGCTGTCACCGTCACCTACCGGGCCCCTACCGACGTGCCCCTCGTCGGAGCCCTCTTCGGCGAACCCGATCTGCAGGCCACGGTGGCCATGCGCGTCGAGACCGGCGCCACCGAGACGAGCGACGTCGGACCTGGCCCCTGACAACGACCTGCTCGGCCCCCACGCCCGGCTCGAATCGTGGGGTCGACGTCGAAAACACCATGTGAAGCTCGGGCCGAACGGCCCATGATCACCTGGTGAATCGTACCCCCTTGGTCGATCGGGGTCGGTCGCGTCCGGGCACCGGTTCGGTTGGGTCAATCCAAGGGTTCGGTCGGCTCGGAACCGAAGCCGGCGGTGCGCAGGAGGCGGGCGGCACCGGTCTTGTCGAGGGGCTCGTTCCAGCTTCCGCACTTGGGCGACTGGACGCACGACGGGCAGCCGTTGGTGCACGTGCATCGTTCGAGGATCTCGAGGGTGGCCGCCAGTTGTTCGGCGGCCCGCCGGTAGCCGAGCTCGGCTATGCCGGCCCCGCCGGGATAGCCGTCGTAGATGACGATGGCCGGGCTGTTCAGTTCGTCGAGCCAGGGGGTGGATACGCCGCCCACGTCCCAGCGGTCGCAGATGGTGAACAGCGGGAGCACGCCGATGGCGCAGTGTTCGGCGGCGTGCAGCGCGCCGGGCAGGCCCTTGGGGGCCACGGCGGCATCGGTGATGACCCGGTCGGGGATGGACCACCACGTGCCTCGGGTGATCAGGTGCGACGGCGGCAGGTCTAGGTCGACGGTGCCGAGGATGTCGCCCGACAGGACCTCGCGACGTTGGTAGCCGGTCACCTGGCTGGTGACCTCCACGTCGCCGAGGCCGACGGTGAAGCGACCCACTTCCCGGCTGGTGTCGGTACCGGTGACCCGCAGGTCCACGTTGGTGCGGGCCATCGTGTATTCGGTGCCGTCGTCGGGTTCGACGATTGCCGCCCCGTCGGCCAGGTCGAGGTGGATCACCCGGTGGGGGCGGCCTTGGTGGAGGTAGACGGCGCCGGGGTGGACGAGGTCGCAGGCCCGGGCGGCGTCGACGGTACCGATGAGGGTCCCGTCGGCGAAGGCAATGCGA
>JBDTBS010000019.1:0-6698 GCA_039924035.1 Aquihabitans sp.
GGTCATCGCCCACCGCCTGTCCACAGCTGTCGATGCCGACAAGATCGTGGTGATGGATCAGGGCCGGGTGGTGGAGGTGGGTACCCATGCAGATCTGTTGGCCGAAGACGGGACCTACGCCGCCTTGTGGGAGGCCTTCATCGGCTCCCCGGCCACGGCCTGACCCCAAAAGAGCAGAAATGGCGTAGATTCTGGTCGCCTGACGACCAGGATCTACGCCATTTCGCTGGTTTTTCTACGCCATTTCGTTGATTTTTATGGGTGTGTGGACTGGGTCAGCAGGCGCCGCCCTCGACCTCGGTGTCCTCGCCCTCTTCGGGCAGCGTCAAGCAGGCACTGCTGTCGCCCACGTTGACCTGGACCTTGCCGTCGTCGTCGAGGCCGTCACCGTCACCGTCTTCGATACCGGTGACCTCGGGGTCGCCGGTGAGATCGGCAGCCGACTCTGTCAGGGCGGCGATGGAGCGGATGCCCTCGTCGTTGGCGGTGTCGTTGGCCTTCATCCGACTGCGCAGCTCTTCAGCGGCGGCGCGGGCGGCAGCTTCGTCGGTCTTGGTGCCCACGGTATCGCCGACGTCGTCGGCACCGTCTTTGATGTCGTCGCCGACCGATTCGGCGGCGTCTTTCGTCTTGTCTTGCGCATCGCTCGAACAGGCGACACCGGCGATCGACATCACCGAGAGCAGGCCGACGGCAAAGGGGGCGAACAGACGGCGGGACATGTGATTACCTCACGGGTTGGGGACTGACCGTTGTCCTCTACCCGTCCCCCGACGCCGCAAAACAGCCAAATGGTGCCGAGCGACCCGACGCTCAGTGGCCGGTGTGAGATCGGACGTAGGCCTTGAGCGCGTCGAGATCGTTGGGAAGGGTGTCGAAACGCTCGGGGCGGTCGAACAGATCGGCCAGGTGTTCTGGCAGTGCTGGGCGAATGCCGATGGCCGCCTCGACAGCATCGGGGAACTTGGCCGGGTGGGCAGTGGCCAGCGCCACCATGGGCACGTCGGGGTTCCGCCGCCGCTGGCGCGCCGCCGCCACACCGACTGCGGTGTGAGGATCTATGACCACGCCGGTGCTCTCGTAGGTGCGACGGATCTCAGCCTTGGTGGCTTCGTCGTCGACACTGGCCCCGTCGAAGACCTCGGTGACCGAGGCCAGACGGGTGTCGCCCGTGTCCACCGAGCCCGACAGGGCGAAGGTGGCCATGCGGTCGGTGAGCATCGACGAGTTGCGGTCGTAGAGCTCGAACAAGAGCCGCTCCACGTTGGACGACACCTGGATGTCCATGCTCGGGCTGAGGGTGGGGTGGACCCCTTGGGTCTCCATCACCCCCGAAGACAACCATCGGGTGAGGATGTCGTTGCTGTTGGAACCCACCACCAACTGGCTGATGGGAGTACCGGTCCGGCGGGCGACCCAACCGGCGAAGACGTTGCCGAAGTTGCCGGTGGGGACCGAGAAGGCAACCGGGTCGCCGGTCCCGACCGTGCGGGCCGCGGTGGCGTAGTACACGGTCTGGGCCATCACCCGGGCCCAGTTGATCGAGTTCATGGCCGACAGGCCCACGGTGTCGCGGAAGTCGACATCGCCGAACATGGCCTTCACCACGGCTTGGCAGTCGTCGAACGTTCCCTCGACGGCGACGTTGTGCACGTTGAGTTCGTCGACGGTGGTCATCTGGCGACGCTGCACGTCGCTCACCCGTCCGGCCGGATGCAAGACCACGATGTCGATGTTGTCACGACCCCGGCAGGCCTCGATGGCCGCCGACCCGGTGTCGCCCGAGGTGGCCACCACGATGGTGGCCCGCCGGTTCTGACGGGTCAGCTCGTGGTCGAAAAGACGACCCACCAACTGCAGGGCAACGTCCTTGAAAGCAATGGTCGGACCCCAGAACAGTTCCAGCAACCAGATGCCATCGTCGAGGGGGGTAACCGGGCACACCTCGGGATGGGTGAAGCTGGCGTAGGCCTCGGTGACCATGGCCGACAGTTCGTCCCTGGTGAGGGTGGGGGCCACGAACGGGGCCATCATCGAGACCGCAGTCTCTGCATAGGTGGCGTTGAAGCCGACGTCTTCCTGAGCGGGCCAGACCTCAGGTACGTAGAGGCCTCCGTCGGACGCCAGACCCGCCAGCAAGACATCGCCGAACTCGAGAGTGGGAGCCTGGCCCCGGGTGGATACGTACTTCACGATCTCAGTTCCCGTCGTCGTCGCCGACGACCCGGAGCACGGAGGTGACAGCGACGATCACCTCGAGTTCCCGGAGGTCTGACAGGCAGGCCTGCACGTCGGCTTCCCGGGCCTGGTGGGTGATGAAGATCAGGCGGGCGTTGTCGCCAACGTCCTCCTGCTCCAGCGAACGGATGGACACCCCGTGGTCTTCGAACGCTTCGGCGATCTCTCGCAGGACCCCGGGCTTGTCCAACACGTCGAGGTTCACGTAGTAGCTGGAGTGCAGCTCGTCGATGGCACGGATGGGGCGACTGGTGAGCGTGATCAGGTCGGCATAGGTGTTCTTGCGGAGGTTGACCGCGGCATCGACGAGGTCACCGAGCACCGCCGAAGCCGTCGGTTCGCCGCCCGCACCCCGGCCGTAGAACATGAGATCGCCGACCGCAGCACCCTGCACGAACACCGCGTTGAACGAATCTCGTACGCCAGCGAGAGGGTGGGTGTCGGGCACCATGGCCGGATGGACCCGAACGGCCACCTCGTCCTGACCTTCGTCGCCGGGGACCAGTTCGGCCACCGCCAACAGCTTGATCACGTAGCCCAGGCGTCGAGCGAACTCGATGTCTACGGCGCTGACCCCCGAGATCCCCTCGTGTACACGACACCAGCCACCACCTTGGCGCCGAAAGCCAACGAGGCCAGGATCGCGGCCTTGGCTCCGGCATCGAAACCGTCCACGTCGGCGGTGGGATCCCGCTCGGCGTAGCCCAGTTCCTGGGCCTCCGCTAGTGCCTCCGCATAGGAGGCACCGTCATCGCTCATGCGGGTGAGGATGAAGTTGGTGGTGCCGTTGACGATGCCCATGATGCGGCGTACGTCCTCGCCCACCAACGACTCTCGCAACGAACGCAGGATGGGTATGCCCCCGGCGACCGCTGCTTCGAACAACAGGTCGACCCCGGCATCAGACGCGGCCTCGAACAACTCGGCGCCGTAGTTGGCCACCAGTTCCTTGTTGGCGGTGATGACCGGCTTGCCGGACCTGAGGGCAGCCAGGATCAGCTCTCGGGCCGGTTCGATCCCACCGATGACCTCGACCACCACGTCGATCTCCGGGTCGATCACCACCTGGGCCGCATTCCGGGTGAGTATTTCCTCGGAGACCTCGATGGGGCGGTCGCGCGAAAGGCTGCGGACAGCCACCTTGGCCACCTCGAGGCGGATGCCGGTACGAGACTCGACCTCGTGCCCACGTTCGCCCACCAACTGCACGAGGGCCGCGCCGACGTTGCCGCAGCCCAGCACCCCCACCTTCACCACGGAGTCCTTCATCGCCCCGGAGGCTACCGGCCTTCCGGTGAGGGACCGAAAGCCATTGTGGCCAGCTAGCCCGATCAGCCGACGTCGGTGGCCAGGAGGTCGGCCTCGGTCTCTCGTCGTATCACCAGCCGGGCCTTCCCGTCGGCCACGAACACCACCGCGGGTCGAGGCAACGAGTTGTAGTTGGATCCCATGGTGCGCCCGTAGGCCCCGGTGACGGGCGTGGCGATGAGGTCGCCCACTTCGAGGCCGGGGGGCACCTTGGCCTCGCTCACGAGCACGTCTCCGGATTCACAGTGCTTGCCCACCAGGCGCACCATCTCGGTGCGATCGGCGGCCACCGCTGACGGCAGGAAGGTCTCGTAGCCCGACCCGTAGAGGGCCGGGCGAGGGTTGTCTATGAAGCCGCCATCACAGGCCACGTAGGTGCGGATACCGGGTAGCTCCTTGATGGTGCCCACCAGGTAGACGGTCATGCCCGCGGTCCCCGCTATGGCCCGCCCCGGTTCGGCCGACACCCGGGCTGTGATACCTGCGGCCTCGCAGGCCCGGCGCACCACGTCGCCCCACTCGGTGATCGTTGGAGCGTTCTCACCCTCGACGTAGGCCACGCCGATCCCGCCACCGATCGACAGTTCGGGAAGACCCAACTCGTTGACGAACGGGGCCAACGCATCAACGGCCTGTTCGTAGAAGCCGGCCACGAACACCTGGGATCCGATGTGGGCGTGGATGCCCACCAACTCGACGCCGGCCATGGACTGGGCCCGCTCCACCGCTTGGGCGGCGGCGCCGACCTTGAGCCCGAACCCGAACTTCGAATCGTCTTGGCCGGTCATGACGAAGTCGTGGGTGTGGGCCTCCACACCGGGGGTCACTCGCAGCAGGATCTTGGGTACCACCCCATCTTCGGCGTGCAGGCGTTCGAGGCGGTCCAGTTCGTCGAAGCTGTCGACGACCAGCCTGCCCACCCCGACCTGTCGGGACGTGCGGAGCTCTTCGTCGTTCTTGTTGTTGCCGTGGAGCACCAGACGGTCGGCGGGTACGCCGGCCGAAAGGGCAATGGCCATCTCGCCACCGCTGGCCACGTCGAGGTGCATGCCCTCTTCATGGGCCAGTCGGGCCATGGCTCGGCACAGAAACGCCTTGGTGGCATAGGCCACCCCGTCGCCGAAGGCGGCTACCGCCTCGCGGCAGCGGGCCCGGAGATGGGCTTCGTCGTACACGAACAGTGGGGTGCCGAACTCCTCGGCCAGGTCGGCCACGCCACATCCGCCCACGATCAGTTGCCCATTGGGCCCGACGGTGGCGGTGTCGGGGAGCAGGTTGCGGGGCAGGACGCTCACATCGACTCCGGGGCGCTCACACCGAGCAGATCGAGGCCGATCGAGAGGCCGACTCGGGCCGACTCGACGAGCCACAGGCGGGCCTGCGTCAGCTCGGGCGATATGCCCTCACCGACCACGTAGCAGTCGTGGTAGAAGCCGTGGAAGTTGCCGGCCAGCTCGCGCACCCAGGTGGAGATCCGGTGTGGGGCCCGGTCTTCGCAGGCCGACTGCACGGTCTCGGGGAGTTCCGACAGCGAGCGCAGTACCTCCAGCTCGCGTTCGTCGACCAGCACGGACAGGTCGACGTCGGCCAGCAGACCGCGGGTGAAGCCGGCCTCGGCAGCCTTTCGGGTGATTCCGTGGATCCGGGCGTGGGCCATCTGCACGTAGAACACCGGGTTCTCCATGCCTTGGCTGGCCACCTCGGCCAGATCGACCGTCTGCCGGGAATCGATGCTCTGCAGCAGGTAGGTGAGACGGGCAGCGTCGGCACCCACTTCGCTGACCACGTCGCGAAGTTCCACCAGGTTGCCGGACCGCTTGGAGATCCGGACTGGTTCACCGTTCTTGAGCAGGTCGACCATCTGCACGATGACCACTTCGAGCTCGGCGGGATCGTGGCCGAGCGCGGCCATGGCGGCCTTCATCCGCACGATGTAGCCGTGGTGGTCGGCACCCCACACGTTGATGAGCCGATCGGCCCGGGCGAACTTGTCGCGGTGGTAGGCGATGTCGGGCATCAGGTAGGTGAGCTCGCCGTCGCTTTTGACCAGGACCCGGTCCTTGTCGTCACCGAACTCGGTGGACCGCAGCCACGTGGCTCCGTCTTGCTCGTAGGCATGACCCGAGGCCCGCAGCTCGGCCAGGGTGGTCTCGATGGTGCCCGAGGCCACCAGGTCGAGCTCCTTGGACCACCGGTCGAAGTGGACACCGAAGGCCTCGAGGGCCTCGCGCTGGTCGGTCAAGGCTCGATCTTCGCCCCACAGCACCGGGTCGACATCGTCGGGCATACCCTCGGCCCACTCGGTGATGTACTCACCCAGGTAGCCGTCTTCGGGTGGTTCCTCGCCGGCCTTGCGAGCAGCGAGGGAGGCCCCGTACTTCTGCATCTGCACACCCCGGTCGTTCACGTAGAACTCCCGGGTGACGTCGTAGCCGCAGCGTTCGAGCAGGCGGGCCAACGAGTCGCCGTAGGCGGCACCCCGGGCATGGCCGGCATGTACAGGCCCCGTGGGGTTGGCCGACACGAACTCCACGTTGACGGTGCTGCCGCCACCGAGGTCGGGCCGGGCGTAGCCGTCGAAGCCGGCCTCGACCACCTCGGACAACACGTCGTGCAACCAGGTGGGGGCCAGGCGAAAGTTCACGAAGCCAGGACCGGCCAGTTCCACCTGCTCCACGTTGGCCGGTGGGTTGGCGGTGAGCTCGTCCACCAACTGGGCGGCCAGCTCACGGGGATTGCGGCCGGCCTTCTTGGCTGTGGCCATGGCCACGTTGGAGGACCAGTCGCCGTGCTCGCGCCGGGCGGGGCGTTCGAGGGCGATGTGGTCGGGCAACGGATCCACCTGGAGCGCGACGAGCGCGTCCCGGATGGCGGTGACGAGGGCATCGCGGATCACAGCAGGGTCCTTCCCAGACGAACGACAGGCGGGGACGACGTCGACCGCCGGCACGATCGTCGACTCCGTCGGCCAGATTCTAGGGATGGGCCCCGATCAGGCCGCATCGGTTCCCGTGGCCCGGTTTCGAGTTGGGCACCCGGGGTCGAGGATCTAGTGTTACTCCCCTGCCCTCGTAGCTCAGGGGATAGAGCATCGCCCTCCGGAGGCGTGTGCGGGCGTTCGAATCGCCCCGAGGGCACTGCTGCGATCTCCT
>JBDTBS010000020.1:0-2525 GCA_039924035.1 Aquihabitans sp.
CGGTCGGGTTGTCGGCGTGAAAGCCGTAGGCCGCCACCGACGAGGCATACACGAACCGCCGGGCGCCCGCGGCGGACGCGGCACGAAAGGCATTGAGCGTGCCGCCTACGTTGATCTCCCTGATCGACGCGGACGACGCCGCCCCGGTGATCAGGAACGCAAGGTGCACCACGACGTCGACGCCGGCGAAAGCCTCTTCGAGGGCACCTTGGTCACGCACATCGCCGCGCCGGTAGCTCATCTTGTGCCAACCATGGGCAGCAGGATCAAAGGGACGACGGGCCACGCCCACCACCGAGCCGATGCTCGGCTCAGACTCGAGCAGCGGCAGCAGCCCGAACCCGAAGGTGCCAGTCGGGCCGGTGACAGCCACGGTCAGGGGACGGGAGCGGGCCACGACTGCGACCGTCAGCCAGTGAAGTTGGCGGTGGCCACCACCGCGGGCGCCGGGCCGGCGGTGGGCACCGCGCCGTTCGAGGTATCCACCTCCGCAGTCTCATGCTCGCCGGGCTCGTGCTCCCCTGGCTCGTGCTCGCCAGGCTCATGCTCGCCGGGATCGTGGTGGGTCATATCGCAGTGCAGACCACCTTGGTCGACCCCACCGAAGCGGTGGTTGCAAGGGTTGTCGACGATCCACACGTGCATCATCGGGTAGCTGGACAGCGCTATCGAAGACCCGGAGCACGGGGCGAACCCGCTGTACACCAGGTCTGGCGTGGCGCACAGGTCGCTGTGGGCGTGCCAGCCCGGCAGCCAGGCGATCTCGGCCGGAACCGACATGGCGTCGTAGTCAGAGCCCAACATGTACATGGCCGACACCAGCCGGTAGGTGGAGTCGGTGTAGTCGTACTGGTAGACGAGCGACTCAGCCAGCGCCGGATCGAGGGTGTCGCCGTCGAGCAGGTCGTTGTTGATCCAGTGGGCGTAACCACCGGGGGCCTCTACCCCGAAGTCGTGGTAGCCCATGGCCCCGAGGGTGGCCGCCAGGTCCTCGTAGGTCGCTGCCATCGGGTAGGTCACCGGTAGCACCGTCTCGGCCTCGTCGATCAGGTCGAGCAGCGTGTCGATCTGGTCCTGGGTCCAGTCACCGGCGGGAATCTTGCCCTCTTGTCCAGGCGGTACGACACCGGGACTGTCCGATGCGGCAGGTACCGCGCTGGCCATGACCCCGATGATCAACGCCACGACAGCCGTAGCCATCCGAGTTCGCAACGTCCTCATGTCAACCCCGCTCCTTGAAGCCACAGACGGTCAAGCATCCAACGATACCAACGTCCGCACTGGGACTTCGGGGATCCCATCGTTTTGGCAAATAGCTGCTGTCCGCCGCAAATGGGGCAGTGGACCCGGGCGAACAGCACCCCGCCACTGTGAGGGTTGTCATGTTTCAAGTGCAGATGGTCGCGGTATGTTCGCCAGAAGCCACTTAGCTCGATCAAGCGCGCTGCTCTAGATCTTGGTCGGGTGTCGATCCCCTTCAGGAGCCGACTTGCCTCGCATCCGTACGTCTCGTCGAAATTCACGTACTCTTGAATCCGGCGGCTCTCCCGTGGTCAGACCACGTTTCAAGAGTTTCGTCGGTTTGTTCGCCGCTCTGGCCATGCTGACCGCAGTTGTCGGTTGCTCTGACAGCGACAGCGACGACGCCAGTGCTGGCGGTGGTTCCGACACGACCGAACAGGCTGCCGACGACAGCGGCATCACCATGCAGGACGAGAACCTGACGGCGGAGGTGTTCATCAGCGACCTCGATCAACCCACCGCTCTGGCGTTGTTGCCAGACGGGATGCTGGTGATCGAGAAGGCGTCCGGCAAGGTCCACCTGGTGCAAGACGGCGAGATGACCGGCGAGGCCATCGACCTGGCGGTCAACTACTTCGATGAGCGTGGCCTGCTCGGAATAGCGCTGCACCCGGACTTCGACTCGGAGCCCTACGTCTACCTGCACTGGACCTGGCGCGGCGACGGCGACGGCCCCGACCAACTCCTTGGCGACGACTCCGATGAAGCAACCGAGGTTCCGGCCCTCGGCAACCGGGTCGACCGGTTCCTCTACCAGGACGGGGCGCTGACGTTCGACCGCAACATCGTGAAGTTCCCTAGCAACACCCTCGACACCGACACCTCTGGAAACGTTCGAGGCAACCACGATGCCGGTCCGCTCACCTTCGGTCCCGACGGGAAGCTCTACGCCATGATGGGCGACCAGAACCTGCGCGGGCAGCTCCAGAACATCTCCGATGGCCCGCCCCCCGACGACGAGCACTTCGCCGGGGTGATCCTTCGACTCAACGACGACGGCACCGTGCCCGAAGACAACCCGTTCTTCGATGTCGGTGCCGAGATGGGCGGAGAGGTCGGAGAGAACATTCAGGCCATCTACGTCTACGGGGTGCGCAACAGCTTCGGCCTTGCTTTCGAACCGACCAGCGGAGCGCTCTGGCAGACCGAGAACGGTGACGACAGCTTCGACGAGATCAACGTCTTCGAAGCTGGCGACAACTCCGGTTGGATCCAGCTCATGG
>JBDTBS010000021.1:0-3999 GCA_039924035.1 Aquihabitans sp.
TTGCCCTCGTTGCTGACCATGAGCAGGCCATGGTGGGTGTTGTTCGGGTCCCGGTGGTGGCCGAACGAGAACGAGTGCTTCGAGTCCAGCCAGTCGATACGGGTCTTGAACCGATCGTCGGCCCGCCGGACGTCGACCTGGGGGGTGGGGGGGGCGGGTGGCGGACATGGCCGGCCTCGCAGTCAGGGATCGAAGGATGTACATGACATATCAACCAGCCCGCGGCCGAACCATTCCCGCAGCAGGCGGGTAGGCCGGGGCGGGGTCTCCTTCCACGACGAGGATCGCCTCGGCGATCTCGGCAAGGGTGTCGATCTGGCTCGGGGTGAGGCGGTCGATGAACAGCCGGCGAACCGCCGATAGGTGACCTGGAGCGGCCGCTTCGATCTCGGCCCGACCGGACTTGGTGATGACAACGAAGGCGCCGCGGCGGTCATCGTCACAGGTTTCCTTGGTGACGAGGCCACGCTTGGCCATGCGGGCGACGTGGTGTGAGAGCCGGCTCTTCTCCCAGCCGAGGATTTCGCCAAGCTCAAAGAGGCGCATCCGGCCCGTGGGTTGGTCGGTGAGCGTCACCAGCACGTGGTAGTCGGGGTAAGACAGGCCCGACTCGGCGGCGAGCTGGTGGGCGAGCTCGTACTCGAGGCGCATCTGCATGAACTGCAGGCCCCGCCATGCCCGCTCTTCGGGCTCGGTGAGCCACTGCACGTCTTCCATGGGCGGTGACCTTACCAGGGATAGTTGACATGTCATCCCAGTTGATAGATGATGTATCTACTACTTGGATGACACCTCAGCTACCACTAGGAGATCCTGCCGTGAACACCACAAACGTTCCCGCCGCCCTGACCGGTACCTACGACCTCGACCCGGCCCACAGCCGCATCGGGTTCGTCGCCCGCCACGCGATGGTCAGCAAAGTACGCGGCTCTTTCAACGAGTTCGAGGGCTCCGGCTACTTCGACGTCGAGAACCCCGCCAACTCGAAGCTCGCGCTCACCATCCAGGCCGCCAGCATCGACACCCGCAACGCCGACCGTGACGGACACCTCAAGAGCAACGACTTCTTTGACATGGAGGCCCACCCGGAGATCACCTTCGCCTCCACCGCCGTCGAGCAGGTCGACGCCGAGAACTACCGGGTCACCGGTGACCTGACCATCAAGGGCGTGACCAAGCCGGTGACCGTCGACTTCGAGTACACCGGCACCGCCGTCGATCCCTATCAGAACCAGCGGATCGGCCTCGAAGGCACCACCACGGTCAACCGCAAGGACTGGGGCGTCAGTTGGAACACCGCCCTCGACGGCGGCGGCGTCCTCGTCGGTGACAAGGTCACCCTCGAGTTCGAGGTCTCGGCCATCCGTACCGAGGTCAGCTAGCCCGCCCTCCGTCTGTTCGGGAATGTGCCCTCCGACGTGTCGACCTCTTTCCGGATGCTCGGTCTCCGAGCGGACCCGATTCGAAGTCCTAGGCCTAGTCCTAGTCCTTGCCGCCGGGGCCGTCGGACCACGGGGGTGGCCCGACCTCGATCCGGATGAGGTCGGAGTGGACGGTTCCGAAGCGCTCGTCTGCGTCGGTCCACTGCCGGTGAGCGTCGGTCACCTCATGCTGGGTTCGGGCCACGTAGTTCCACCACATGAGGATCGACTCGTCGAAGGGGACCCCGCCGATGAGCAGGGCTTGGGTGTCTTCGTTGACCGAGACCTGGATCTCGTCGCGACCGGTGCCGAGGTAGCCGAGCTTCCCCGGTCCGAAGGACCGACCTTCCACGGTCACCGCGCCGGTGAACACCACGATCGCATACTCGAAGTGCCGGTGGGCGGGCACGGTGGTGGCGCCGGGCCGTAGCTGGAGGTCGATGCCGACGTGGTCGGTGTCGCGGCGAGCGGGCGAGGAGGCACCGTCGAGGTCGCCCACGATGATGGTGGCCGTTCCCCCGTCGAGATCGAGTCGTGGAAGCTCTTCGTGGTGCTCGAAGGCGGCGGCGCCGTGCCTTGTCTGTTCGGGCTGGGCCAGCCACAGCTGCACGCCGTGGAGATCACCCCGGTAGGTCCCGGTCCCCTCCTCAGAGTGCGCCACCCCGTGGCCGGCGGTCATGAGGTTCAGCTGACCGGCTCGGATCACCTGCTCGGAGCCGAGGCTGTCCCGGTGGAGGATCTCGCCCGCGAGCAGCCACGTCACGGTCTGCAGGCCGATGTGGGGGTGGGGACCGATGTCGATGCCGCGTTCCTCGGTCACCGAGGCGGGGCCCATGTGGTCGACGAAGCACCAAGCTCCGACCATGCGCCGGGCCCGGCGGGGCAGAGCCCGCCGTACCCGTAGCTCGCCGACCTGGGCCTCTCGGCTTTCGGTGATCTCGAGCGTGGCTGGCTCTGGGTGGCCGGGTTCACAGGCCGGGACGGCGTCGTTGGTGCTCACTGGTCCGCTCATCTCACCTTCCTAGTCCTGCGACGTTCCACGTGCTGCGTGTGTGCAACCGAGTACTCGGCGCGCTGCGCCCATCTGGATCGCCCTGGGTTTGATGGAGCTCGGGCTATTTGGTCTCGACCAGCTCGCCGGGACTGGCGAGCTGGCGGCAGTAGTCGGCTTCGAACTCTGCTGGCGGGAGGTCGCCGAGTGAGCTGTGGGGTCGTTCGGTGTTGAACGTACGGACCCATCCAAGGGTGGCGAGCTCGACGGCGTCGACGTCTCGCCAGGGTCCTTGGCGGTCGATCAGCTCGTTTCAAGGGTGAGGAGCCTCCAACCATCCCCGGGCGACTCACACCCACTCGCGACGTAGGCGTGCTGCACCCGGGGAACGTCTTCGGTAAACTTACAAAAGGAGTTGACAGTTTCGCGCAGCTCGGGTTTGATGGTTTGCGTCCGGTGAATCGAGGCGAGGAAGGAGCCTCTTATGTTGATGCGTACCGACCCTTTCCGTGAGCTTGACCGCTTGGCGCAGCAGGCGCTGGGCACCCCGAGTCGACCGGCGGCGATGCCGATCGATGCCTATCGACGCGGCGATGAGTTCATCGTGGAACTCGACCTGCCCGGAGTCGACGCCGACTCGATCGACCTGACGGTGGAGCGCAACGTTCTCACCGTGCACGCCCAGCGTCGCCGGTCGGGCGATGGCGACATCGAGTTCTTGGTGGGTGAGCGGCCTCAGGGGACCTTCAGCCGTCAGTTGTTCCTGGGCGACACCCTCGACACAGCGAACATCGACGCCGACTACACCGACGGTGTGCTCACTTTGAAGCTTCCCGTGGCCGAGCGAGCCAAGCCCCGACGGGTGCCAATCAACCATCGCCGCAGCGACCAGTCCCTCGACGCCACCGCCACCTCCGACTCAAACGTGGACGTTTCCGACCGCGAGATGGCTACGGCGGGAACCGGCTGATCGCGTGGGCATCCGCTTCGACGATGAGCATGCGCCGATGTTCAGCGTCGGCCAGGTCGCCGACCTTCTCGGTGTCCAGTCTGCGTTTGTGCGTCGACTCGATACCGAGAAGGTCGTGCAACCTGCTCGGTCTGCGGGCGGCCAGCGCCGCTACAGCCAACTCCAGGTTCAACGAGTCGCCCAGGTGTCAGAGATGGCCGCCAGTGGCCTGAACCTGGCGGGGATCCGACGCATCCTCACCCTCGAAGCCGAAGTCAGCCACCTCAAACGACAGCTCAAGCGCTTGCAGTCCAAGGATGGGCCGCGGGGCCGAGGTACCTCAACGCGTTCCTGACACGAAGGAGGTAGCAACGAATGGGCTACGCGCCTCTAGGCGATCTGGACCCAACCCTGCCTCGGCCCGCGGCTCCGATCCCCCTACCTGCGTCCACGATCCGCATGGGCGTTGACGTTGAGTGCGCACACCTGGCCAACCCGCTCGTCGCCGCCACACGACTCCTGGCCAGAGAAGCAGGTGCCTTGGCCCGAATCGATGGCGACGAGAATCACTTTGAGGTGACCGTCGCCATTGGCGACCACGCCTCAGCAGCGCTTGACCATGTCGAGGCGTGGATTCG
>JBDTBS010000022.1:0-9492 GCA_039924035.1 Aquihabitans sp.
CCGGGCCGGATCGATGCCAGCCCGCCACAGGGTCTCGTCGACCAGCAGGTTGCCGAGTCCGGCCACCCGGGCCTGATCGAGCAGACGGGCCTTGAGCGGTGCCTTCGAAACCCCGAGGGCCGCCCGCAGTTGGGGTGCGGTCAGGGTCCAGGCATCTGGTCCCAGGGCCCCGAGGTCGGGGTCGAGCTCAACGCCACCGAGGCGGCGGGGGTCCGACATGCGAAGCCGAGACCCGTCCGAGAACTGGAGGCCGAAACGGTTCCACACCGGGTCGTCGCGACCCGACGTGTACTCGAGCTGGGTGATCGGCGCCTCACCATCCACGATCAGCCGACCCGTCATTCCGAAGCGCAAGCCGAGAACTGGGCGGTCGTCATCGAGATCTACCAACAGGAGCTTGCCCACCCGCCGTGTGGCCAGGACCACCGCCCCCTGGAGGGCGCCAGAGACATGGTCGGGGGTGAGCCCGCCCTTGAGGAACCAGGCATCGGGGGCGTGGACCTCGGTGATGCGCCGCCCAACGGTCTTGTCGGCCAACTGCCGGTAGACCTCGACCTCGATCAGTTCGGGCATGGCTCGGGGTTCACGACCCGGCGAGGTCGAGGGCCTGCGCTATATCGGCGATGACGTCGTCGACGTGTTCGAGTCCGAGCGACACCCTGATCGTTCCCGGGCTGATGCCGTTGGCCTCCAACTCCTCGGGCAGCAGGTTCACGTGGGTGGTCGATGCCGGGTGGGTAACCAGCGTCTCGGGCCCACCCAAGGACGTGGCCAGTTGCGCCAGGCGCACGGCCTCGACGAACCGACGTCCCCCGTCGATGCCGCCGGCCACGTCGAAGGTCACCAGGCCACCGCCCGAAGCCATCTGCTTCTGGGCCAGCTCGAATTGTGGGTGCGAGGGCAGCCCCGGATAGCGCACGTCGCTCACGTCGGTGCGTGTTTCCAGCATCTGCGCCAAAGCGAGGGCACTGGCCGATTGGTGCCGGACCCGTAGCGGGAGGGTGCGGATGCCCCGGGTGCCGTTGAGCGCGTCGAACGGTGAGGCCGAGGCCCCCTGAAGGATGGCAAACCCCCAGATCCAGTCGATCAGTTCACGACTCCCGGCCACCACGCCGAGGGTGGCGTCGTTGTGGCCAGCGATGCCCTTCGTGGCCGAATGCAACACCAGGTCGACTCCGTGGCGGAGCGGCTGCTGAAGGACCGGGGTGGCGAAGGTCGAGTCGACAACGGTTACCGGACCGGCCACCGCTCCCAGGTCGTCGAGGTCGACCAGGTCCAGCTTGGGGTTGGCCGGCGTCTCGGCGAAGACCAGGGTGGTGCGACCAGGAATGACGGCTTCTGCGAACGCCCCGGGGCGGGTACCGTCCACGAAGGTGACGTCTATGCCGAAGCGGGGACACACCGCCTGGAAGAGCATCTGCGTGGCCGAGTAGAGCTGCCGTTGGGTCACGATGTGGTCGCCGGTGGAACACAGACCGAGTACGACCGCTGACACTGCACCCATGCCCGAAGAGAAGGCCCGGGCCGCCTCGGCTCCCTCGAGATCGGCGATGGCATCTTCGAAGGCCCCGACGGTGGGATTGCCGTAGCGGGTGTAGAAGCGATCGGCCTTGTTCGACGTAGCCATCCGGCGGGCTTCGTCGACGGTGGGGGCCGTGAACGTGGAGGTGGCGAACAGCACCGGGGCCAGTGACGTACCGTCGGCCCGCCGTCCGCTGCGAACAGCCTTGGTGTCGACATGGAGGCTCGACGGGGCCTCGGGCTGTTCCGCTTCGGGCGTGGTGGTCATGGCGTGTCCTCCAGGAATGGCACCAGCGCCGAGGCCACCTGATCGAACTCGATCAGGAAGGCATCGTGGCCGTGTGGACTGTCGATGAGATGGAAGTTGGCGTGGCCGCCGGCCGCGTTGATCGCCTCCACCATGTGAGTCTGTTGATCGAGGGGATAGAGGATGTCTGACGTCACCCCCATGGCCAGCGTCGGCGACGTGATCCGCCGAAGAGCCGCCTGTTCGCCACCTCTGCCGCGGGCCACATCGTGCAGGTCCATGGCCTTGGTGAGCAGCAGGTAGGAGTTGGCATCGAAGCGGCGGGCCAGCTTGGCGCCGTGGTAGTCGAGGTAGCGCTCCACCTGGAACCGCTGCCACATCTCGAAGCGCCCGGCCAGGGTCTCCACCGGTTCTCGACCGAAGCGATCGGTGAACACGTCGTCGCTGCGAAAGGTGATCTGGGAGATCTGGCGGGCCAGGGCCAGGCCGGCATGAGGCCCCTCGCCAGATTCGGCGTCGTAGTAGTTGCCGTCGCGCCACTTGGGGTCGAGGGCGATAGCGCGTCGTCCGGTGCTCCACCAGGCAATCTGCTGAGCCGATGCCGCGGTGCACGAGGCAATGACCACCAGCCGCCCAACCCGATCGGGGTACATCACCGACCATTCGAGGGCCTGCATGCCGCCCATGGATCCGCCGATGACGCTGTGCCACTCATGGATCTGCAAGGCATCAGCGAGACGGGCCTGTGTCCGAACGATGTCGCGGATGGACACCACCGGGAACAGCGGCCCGTAGCTGCCGAGACGGTCTGGGAGCGGCGAGGCCGGACCCGAAGTGCCTTGGCAGCCCCCGAGCACGTTCGCGCACACCACGAACCAGCGGTCGGTGTCTATGGGCTTGCCGGGGCCGATCATGTCGTCCCACCAACCTGGGGTGGGATGTCCATCGCCAGCAGGGCCAGCGGCATGGGCATCCCCGGTCAGGGCATGGCAGACGAGCACGGCATTGTCTCGTTCGGGCGACAGGGTGCCCCAGGTCTCGAAGGCCACCGTTATGTCGTGGAGTTGGCCGCCGCCTTCCAACACGAAAGGCCGGTCGACGGCCATCCGCATGAACTGGCGTTGTCCGAGAGGGTCACCGGGCCGCCACGCTCCGGTGGCCGGCAGGGTGCTGGCGTGAGGGTGCAGCCACGGTGGCGGGACCAGTATCGAACGAGGGTCGGCCCAATGGTCGCCTGCTTCGGTGTCGGCCATTCGATCCTCCTCTTGCGCTCGGAGGGTTGGACACCTTCGGTGGCAGCATCGGGCAGTTGCCCGGACACTTCGTTGCCGGCAGAACCGACCACATCCCCGCCCGGAGGCGAGCGAGCACCTTGGGTGTCCGTCCCAGGTTGCCGGACCCGGCGGACCGGGCCACTCATGATGACGTCGCCACCCTACGGCACCGGATCGACGGCACGAAACCACCTGCCCTGACTCATACCGAGGTCAGGTGGGCGACCACGGCACCCGGGATCGCCACCAGTCGTGTAGTTCAGTTCGGTCCCCGACGGCATACGCCGAGGCCATGGCATCGACGAAGGCATCCTGGTCGGCGACCCGAAGTGCCTCGGCGCCATCCCCCCAGGCGTCATGATCCACCGGGAGGGGCAATTGACCGACGCTGGTCACCGAGTGCTTGATGGCCCGGGCCGAACGACCCGAACCCGCGGTGGCTGCCAGTGCCGCCACCGTGCCCACCGGCGAGCAGATCACTGCAGCCAACTTCCACAGGTCGACACCATCGGGGATGGCAACCACCGTCGGTGTGGACGCGATGCAAAGCCCACTTTCGTCCACCATGGCCTCGCCAACGCGGGTCTGGGTGGCCACGATCACCTTGGGTACCGCAGTCGACGACGCCCACTGATGGGCCCGTCCTCCGACAACGGACAACGACCGGCGGTCGATCACAGGGCGCTCGAAGCGGCGACGGGCAAACCGGGTGGACCGGCTCCCCCAGGCTCCCCAACCGGTCTCGATGAGACCAGAGGTGATCAACGGGGCCAGGTGCTCTGGCCAGTCGTTCCGTTCGGGATCGAAGCCGCTGGGAGCTTCAGCGACGTGGTCGACCAGTCCGTAGTACTCGTCGCGAAACCCAGCGCTGAGTACGGCAACGTCACCGAACAGTCCGTCGTTGAGATAGGTCGGATCGGGGACACCCAGGGTCACCAACGCCAGTGCGGCCCAAGAGGACGATGCGGCCCTCGATGGTTCGGCCGGAGTCCCCACCGGTTCGACGGTTCGTCCCCGCCATCGCTGGATACCTGCACCTTCCGTTGGAGCTTCGGCTTCAAACCCATTGACGGCGCGTGCCAACACTGGGGCGCACACATCGACCGCGGCAGCGAACACCGACTCGGTGGCCACCCACAGTCCCACCAACGGAGCAATATCAGTGGCCGCCGCTCGTGAAGCGCTGGCATCACGGGCCGACATGACCGATGCCGGTTGCACCAGCACCATCCTTCCGCCGGGGGCCAGGACGCTCGCTCCCGCTACCAGGAACAGCGCCGACGTATCGGTGTAGGGGCCGACCACATCCCCCCAGCGCTCTCGGAGCGCCGCCGCGGAGGCACCACTGCGCACAGCAGCACCCGACAACTGGCCCTGGAAAGGGGGGTTGCCGACCACGAGGTCGAACGAGGCATTGGCACCGAAGGGTTGGTCGAGCAAGGCATCGGCCACCACCAGTCGACCGGCAGGGACCACCGTGCCGGACCGGGCTCCGGCCCGTTCGGCCCACCAAGTCAGGGCCGTCTGGGTGATGATCACCGCCCCCTCGTCGACGTCACATCCCCACAGGCAGTCGGCCACCACCCGGGTCGGGTCCGTTCCGGCCGCGACCAACGCATCGGCCGCGGCCAACAGGAACGCTCCCCCACCACAAGCCGGATCCCAGACCCGGGGCGCCCCGGAGCTATCGGCCGTCCGGCCTCTCGTCGGGTCGGCCCTGACAAGGTCGGGTTCGACCACCAGGGCTACCAACCGGCCAGCGAGATCTGACGACGTGTAGTGGGCTCCGGCATCACGATCTTCGGGATCCAGGAGGGCCTCGTAGAGCAGGCCAAGCGCGTGGGGACCGGCCACGGCTCCGCGGGCCGTCAACGACGACCAGGCCCGAGCCGTTTCGTCGACCAACCGGCCGGACCGGTCGAGCGGGCCAACGAGAGCTTCGACCGATGTGGGCAGCACCCATTGGGCGGCATCGGCCATCACCGAGATGACCGCGGCGGCCGCCGCCGATGACGAGCGGCCGCCGGGGGTCATGGCTGGTTCAGGCTCCGGATTCGGGATCCCACGCGGCCAGGTCTTCCAGAATCTTGTTGTTGGAGAAGACCTCGGGCATGGGCTGATCGACGCCGAGGCGCTTCTGAAGCCGCCGCACCTCTAGCTCCTGGTCCCACAGCACGAGGGTTACCACCAGGCCCGACTCGCCGGCCCGTGCGGTACGGCCCGAGCGGTGCAGGTAGGCCTTGTGGTCTTCGGGCGGGTCGTAGTGAACGACGGTATCGATCTCTTTGACGTGGATGCCCCGGGCGGCCACGTCGGTGGCCACCAAGACCGACAGCTTCCCGGCACTGAAGTCGGCCAGCGACTTCTCGCGGTGATTCTGACGGAGATCGCCGTGGATGGCGGCGGCGTCGATGCCCTCGTTCTCCAACTGCTCGACCAGCTTGTCGGCACCACGCTTGGTGCGGCTGAAGACAAGCGTGCGGTTTCCGGCCCGGGAGATGGCGGCGGTGATCTTCACCTTGTCCATCTGGTGGACCTTCAGGAAGCGCTGGGTCATCGAGTCGACCGTGACCCCTTCGGATTCCACCTCGTGGCGGACCGGGTCGGACTGGTAGCGGTCGATCAGCACCTGCACCACGCCGTCGAGGGTGGCCGAGAACAGAAGGGTCTGGTGGTCGCCGGGGATGTGGCGCAGGATCCATTCGACCTGGGGCATGAAGCCCATGTCGGCCATGCGGTCGGCTTCGTCGAGCACCACGATGCCTACATCGGTGAGGTCGAGCTCCTTGCGTTCGATGAGGTCGATCATGCGACCGGGGGTGGCCACGATGACCTCCACACCAGCCTTGAGCTTGGCGATCTGCTTCTCGATGTCGGAACCGCCGTAGATGGCGGCCACCTTGAGGTCGCGGGCTGCGCCGATGGGGGCCAGGTCTCCGCGCACCTGGGTGGCCAGCTCGCGGGTGGGCACCAGGATGATCGAACGGGGGCGTCCAGGCTCGGCGGTCTTCACGGTCTGGAGGACGGGCAGACCGAAGGCAAGCGTCTTGCCTGAGCCGGTCTTGGCCTTGCCGCAGACGTCGCGACCGGCGAGCGCATCAGCGATGGTGAGCTCTTGAATGGGAAAAGCTGTGGTTATACCGCGCGCGGTGAGGGCACCGACGAGGTCGGGGGCGACGCCTAAGGCATCGAACGTGGTGGGCATTTGGTTGTCTCCGAGTTGTCTACTGATTGGGAGGGCCGGTCCTCCGGCTCTCGAATCAGTGAAACGAACGCGTAACGAGGTGGCCCGCGAATCCGCCCGGTCAATCCGTGGGCGCTGATCCGCTGTTCCAGGTTACGGCGCCAGCCACCCGATAGCGCGATCCCCCACCTCGGGCGTCGAAGGTCAGCCAGGCAGGTTGGCCTCGATCAGCGCGATCAGCTCAGGAGCCTCGGGCTCCACGGCGGGCCGCAAACGAGCCAGCACCTTGCCCCCGGGGCCCACAAGGAACTTCTCGAAGTTCCACTGAACGTCGCCAGCTTCACCTTCGCTGTCGGCCACCTGGGTCAGTTCCTTGTAGATCGGATCCTGCTCATCACCGTTCACGTCGATCTTGGCGAACATGGGGAAGGTGACGCCGTAGGTGGTGGAGCAGAAGGAGGCGATCTCCTCGCTGGTCCCCGGCTCCTGGCCCATGAACTGGTTGCACGGGAAGCCGAGCACCGTGAAGCCACGGTCGCCGTAGGTCTTCTGCAGCCGCTCGAGACCTTCGTACTGAGGCGTCAGGCCGCACTTGGAGGCCACGTTCACCACCAGGGCCAGCTTGCCCTCGTAATCGTGGAGGTCGGCGGCGCCACCGTCGAGGGCCTGTACGGGATGCTCATAGATGCTCATGGCCTGAAGCCTAGGAAGCGTTCGGGCGTTTGTGCAGGCCTCGCACCCGTCCGTCTGTCACGGGCACACCTTCGGCCCGAAGCCGCGTCGCATGCTCGTCTTCCAGGCCGGGCACGAGACGACCGGTGGCGTTGACCACCCGCCACCACGGGAACTGTCCGCCGCTTCGGCCCAACAGCGTCCCGACGGCCCGAGCCGCTCCGGGAAACCCAGCTTCAGCCGCGACCTCGCCATAGGTGACCACGTCGCCGGGAACGAGACCGGTGAGCACCTCGGCCACTGCTTCTTCGAAGGGCTGAAGCGGTCCTGTTTCCGGCCGGGCCTGTTGCGCGGCTTCTTGCCGGGCTTCTCGTAGGGGCTCGGACACAGACCTGGCCTATCACGGAGATGACGTCGAAGGAACGACCGCTACAGTCCGCTTCGTGTCACATATAGCCCGCCGACTTCATACCGTCTCACCGGTCGAGCCCAGAGGCTGACCGGTGAACCCGCTCAGCACCATCGACCAGTGGGACGTTCCCCACGCATCAGCGGCCATCGTCGACCGCAACGGCTCGATGGTCACCAATGGGGACATCAGTCGGATCTTCGCCTTGGCTTCGGTCACCAAGATGCTCTTCGCGTACAGCAGCCTCGTTGCTGTGGAAGAAGGCACGCTGGCCCTCGACGACCCAGCCGGCCCTCCCGGGTGCACCGTCCGCCACCTCCTGGCCCACGCCGGTGGCTTCGGGTTCGACACCGGTGTTCTGATGCCACCGCAACGCAAACGGGTCTACTCGAACACCGGCTTCGAAGCGCTGGCCGACCATCTCGCCTCCCGGGCCGGCATGCCCGCCCAGACGTACCTGACCGAGGCGGTACTCGTACCGTTGGGCATGACGTCGACCGACATCGGCGACCGGTCCCTCGCTCACGGCGCGTTCTCCAACGTGGACGACCTGACCCGCTTCGCGGCCGAACTGCTGCAGCCCACCCTCATCGCCCCGTCGACGATGGCCGAGGCCACCACCGTCCAGTTCCCCGGGCTCGAAGGGATCCTGCCCGGCTTCGGAACCCAGACCCCCAACGACTGGGGTCTCGGATTCGAGATCCGCGGCCACAAGTCGCCCCACTGGACCGGCACCATGAACGCACCCAGCACCTTCGGTCACTTCGGAGGGGCTGGCACCTTCCTGTGGGTAGATCCCACCCGAGACCGTTCGCTGGTGGTGCTCACCGATCGGCCTTTCGGTGACTGGGCCGTCACCGCTTGGCCACCGCTGGCCGATGCTGTGGCCGAAGACAGCGACCGAGGTCAGTAGTCGAAGGGATCGCTGCCGTTGAGCCGATCGAGGTAGCTGGTCCCCCGCAGAACGCTGATCATCCGTCGATAGGGGTGATGACGGTGCAGGTCTCGAAGCGGTTCGACCGGCGGGAACGTCAATAGTTCATGTACGTCCCACGCCAGGCTGTAGACCCGCACGCGCTCGAACTGCCGGGGATGGGCGAACAGTTCTGGATAGTCCTCAGCCAACCACCAGGGCACGTCGACGTAGTCGCTGGCCAGGGTGACGTCCTCGTAGTCGGGGGCCACGTGGAGCTGAGGTAGGGCACAGAATCGCAACAGCACATCGAGGTCGAGATCGGCGGGCCCGGGCCTGGCGAACTCGAAGTCGATCATGGCCGTGATCTTCTCGCCATCCCACAGCACGTTCTCGAAGGTGAGATCACCGTGCACGATGGTGGTCGCGTCGAAGGGATCCAGCGCACCGGCGTGGTCCCGGATGTGGTGCGCCGTATCCCGCAGTACCCCGGCATCCACGAACGGGCTCTTCTCCAGTCGACGAAGCGCGTTGAGGAGTCGACCAACCGCCTGTTGACCGGTGGGGGCACGGTCCAGCAGCTGGGGCACATCGACCAGGCCGTCCAGGCGGGGACAGGGAATGGAGTGAATGGTGCGCAGCCGCTCAGCCAACTGACGAACGGCGCTACGCCGATCATCCTCGGTCATCGTTGGCCACCAGCGACTGAGCGGCTTGCCCGGTACCCGCTCCAGGATCAGCCAGTCGCTACCCACCTCGCCGCCGTGCTGCACCATGGCCGGGTAGCCGACCGAGGCCGGCAAGGCCATGGACAGCACCGACTCGCGGTAGAGCCGGAGGCTCGCATCACGATTCACTCGAACGGCGTACTCAGGGGTTAGCCAGACTTCGTTGGTGACGCTGTCGGCCCGCTCCAGGCCTTCGGCCGACAAGCCGACCTGGGCCAGGGCGGACATGGCTCGAGCCCGACCCAGTCCGGTGCGCATGTGGGTCATCGGTACCGGTGTCCCGAGGCGCGAACGGTCGACCATGTGGCTCCCATCGGCTCGTGGACAAGGATCGTGAGGCTTGTCAGCCCCGTTGACGCAACTTCATTACCATCCGCGCGGTCGGCTCGCACCGACCGCGCGGTCAGCGCCGATCGACTACAGCTGATCGGCGTCGAGAGCGAAGAGGTCGGTCTTGCCGGCCTTCACCGGAGCGATGAGACCGTGGACCTGCGGGAGCAGGTGCTCGGCGAAGAACCGGCCGGTCACCAGCTTCACCTCGGCC
>JBDTBS010000023.1:0-10833 GCA_039924035.1 Aquihabitans sp.
GGACCGCATCATCGACTTGGAGGCGAAGACCCAGGTCCCACTGGGGGCCGGAGCCCCGCTGCGGGCGGCGCTGAAGGGTGACTGCCACAGCCATTCCACCTGGAGCGACGGTGGCGCCGAGATCGCCACCATGGCCCGCACCGCACGAGACCTGGGCCACGAGTACCTGGTCGTCACCGACCACTCGCCACGGCTCACGGTGGCCCACGGTCTCAACCGGGAGCGCCTGTTGTCCCAGCTCGACGAGATCGCCCGGCTCAACGATGAGCTGTTCCCGTTCCGCATCCTCACCGGGATCGAGGTCGACATCCTCACCGACGGCGGGCTCGACCAGGACAACGACCTACTGGCCCGACTCGACGTGGTGGTGGCCTCGGTGCACTCGAAGCTCAAGATGCCCGAACAAGAGATGACCGAGCGCATGGTGATGGCCATCGCCAACCCCCACGTAGACATCCTGGGCCACTGCACCGGTCGCAAGGTGAAGGGTTTCGGAGAGGACCAGCAGGTCATCCGACCCCAGGCAACCTTCGATGCCGACATCGTGTTCGCGGCCTGCGCCCGTTTCGACACCGCGGTGGAGATCAACTGCCGACCCGAGCGACAGGATCCCCCACCGGACCTGCTCGACCTCGCTCTCGAGTGGGACTGCCGCATCAGCATCGACACCGATGCGCACGCGCCCGGACACCTGGAATTCCTGTCCTACGGCTGCGACAAGGCCGTGGACCACGGGATCGACCCGTCACAGATCATCAACACCTGGGGGGCCGACGACCTGCTCGCTTGGACCGCCGACCATCCGACGGCGTAGCGTTAGCGGTCTTATGTCGAAGAAGACGGACAAGCGCAAGACCAACGCCCGCCGCAAGAAGGCGAACCACGGCACCAAGCCCAACGCGGGCCGGAGCTGATTCACTCTCGTTTTTGAGTGCACGGGCGTAGATACCCGTCGCCACGCGACGACGTAGCTACGCCTCTTTGCCGTTTTCGTACGGCTGCGCCTCGGGATGCCAAGTCTCCAGGGCCCGATTGCTCATGGAAGCGGGAACGGCGACGGGGTGAGCCACAGCGACGCGGCCACCAGAGCGGCGGCCAGCAGCCAGATCACCACCGCCCGTTCGTTGGTGCGTCCGTCGGGCAGGACGAGGGCGGTGAGCTCCTCGAGGCCGACCCCGCTGCGGAACCGGCTCGTCGGGTTTCGACTGGTGGCCAGGATCAGCCCCACCACGATCAGTCCGGTCGCACGCAGGCCACCGCTCAGCACCATCGGGGCTGCCCCCAAGTCGTGCATGGCATACCAGCCCAAGAGCATCAGAGCGCCGAGACCGACCGCTGGGATCGAACGGACCGCGCTGACCAGCACGTTGCGCAAGAACCGAGCGGGGGCCAACGTGATGGGGGCCAAGCGACGTTCGGCCCATCCGGTGGCCATCCCGTATTCCAAGCGGAGGCGGTGGGTGGCCGAGTCTCCCAGGGTGGCGATCAGTGGGAGCACGAGCAGCACCAGGATGGCTGTGACCAGGACGGGGGCCGCGCTGGCGGTGGCCAACGCCACTGCGGTCAGCGGCAGCAGCACCTTGATCCGACCCGGACCGTGCGGTCCGATTGGTCCCGGGAGGCGAGCTCGCATGGCCCCACGGTCGTCGGTTACGCCCACATCAGGAGGCGGCGTGCTGGGACGGAAGTGGTAGGTCGGCGAACCCAGCACAGCTGTGCCGGTTGGGTCGACGGGGCGAGCAGCGCCATCTCGACTCCCAGCACCGACGTTCACGGTGGCATCGCCGTCGGAGGCCGCCCACGTGCGGTCGTCGTCGCGCTCGTTCCCTTCGGACCACCGGGGGGCGGGACGGCCCACGATCACCGTCTCGTCCGACGACACCGCGGTGTCATCGAACGGGTCGAGCGCTTCGTCTCGGTGGCCGTAGCCCGTCGCCTCCGAAACGGGGACTGGACGAGCGTCGGGTCCCGGGTCCGGCGGTGCCGGCAGCATGGCCGCCTGGGTGGGGACGGTTTCCGTACCGGCAGGGGGTACGACCTCCAACAGGATCGATCGGGGCCCTTCGGGCGGGCGGCCGATCCCCAAGCGGGTCAGGAAGCCATCGAGGTCTTGTGGCCGGTGACTGGATTCGAGCTCCAGGCCATCGAGGATGGCATCGCTGACCTGCTTGGAGATGCCCGGGTTGAGCTGGTGGGGCGATGGCAGTTCGGCCCCGGCATCTCGGTCGATGGCCGCGGCTGGAACCCGACCGGTGGCCAGTCGATAGCAGGTGGCGGCTAGGCCGTATACGTCGGTGGCAGGGCCGAAACGACCTTCACCGCGATACTGCTCGAGAGGTGCGTACCCGGGGGTGACCACTCGGGTCATGCCCACCGTCTCGTCGGCGTCGTAGTCGCGGGCCAGACCGAAGTCGATCACCACGATGCGGCCATGGTGGGTCATCATCACGTTGGATGGGTTGACGTCTCGGTGCAGGACTCCGGCGGCGTGCACGGGGCGCAGGGCTGCCGCCACTCGACCGGCCACATCGAGAACCACCTCCTCATCGAAGGGGGCACCGTGTTGCTGTAGTAGTTCGACCAGCGTCCGGCCTTGGAGCAACTCCATCACCAAGTAGGCGGTACCGTGCTCCTCGAACACCTCGTAGACCCGCACGATGCCGGGGTGGGTGAAGCGGGCCAGGACACGCGCTTCACGAAGGAACCGGGCTCGAGCCTCGCGGAAGCTGGCCCGCCCCTGAGGTGGGGTCAACACCAGCGACCCGTGACGAACGGCCGACTCGGGGAACAGCTCCTTCATTGCCACCCGCCGCTGCAATCGGCGATCACCGGCGTCATAGGTGATTCCGAACCCACCACGGCCGATCACCGAGAGGACCTGATAGCGACCATCACCGAGCCGGGCCCCTACTTCGAGCTCAGCGGGTACCGCCAGCTGTTGACCGCACCAGGCGCACACCAGCCAGGCATCGGCCACCGCATGCCCGCAGCGCGGACAGGGATCTTCGTCGGCCTGATCGACGCTCGGCTCTGAGTCGCTCACAGCGTCCCTACGTTACGAGGTGGCGACGTGGGCCATGGGGCCAGGGCGACCTGGTATCGACGATTCAGAGACCGAGCCGACCGGCGAACTGGTCTTCGGGCTCAGGCCGTCCCAGCAAGAACCCCTGCGCCGAGCAACAGCCGAAATCGATGAGCATGCGACGCTGCGCTTCGGTCTCGACGCCTTCGGCGGTGACGGCCAGGCCGAGGGTGTCGGCCAAGCCGATGGTGGAGGCCACGATGGCCCGATCGACCTCCGAGCCGGGTAGTCCCGACACGAACGACCGGTCGATCTTCAGGCTGGTGAGCGGCATCAGCTTGAGCTGAAGGATCGAGGAGTAGCCCGTACCGAAGTCGTCGATGGCCAACCCGACTCCGTGCGCACGAATCTGTTCGAGGATCGCCTGCGATCCCACGGGATCGGCCAGCAACGTGCTCTCGGTCAGCTCGAGACACAGCGCTTCGGGCGGTAGCCCGGCCTCACCGAGGGCATCGAGTATCTGATCTGGGAGATCGACGTTGCGCAACTGGTCGGCAGCCAGGTTGACCCGCAACACGAACTCGTCGTCGAGGGCCCTCCAGGGGGCGGCCGCGGCGCATGCCTTTCGCAGCACGATGTCACCCAACTGAGCCACCAGACCTCGCTCCTCGGCAAGGGGCACGAACTGCGCCGCGTTCAGCAGACCGTGCTCGGGGTGGTGCCAACGCACCAGAGCCTCGGCCCCCACCGGCCGCCCGGAGGCCAGGCTGAACTCACCCTGGTAGTAGACGTCGAGATCACCAGCGCGGATGGCCGACCGCAACTCCGATTCGAGGCGGAGCATCTGGTCGCCGTGGTCGGGACGGTTCGGGTCGTCCACCTCTATGGCATCTCCACCTCGGCCTTTCGCTCGGTACATGGCCACGTCGGCCCGGCGCCGCAGTTCCTCGGCGTCGATCGATGCGTCGTCAGCATGAACGAGGCCGACGCTGGCCGTGATGACCAACGCCTCACCGCCAAGGTGGAACGGCGGTTCCAATGCCGCTACCAATGCCTGTACCCGCTGGTGCGACTCTGCGGCCGACGGTGAATTGTCGAGCAAGACCAGCATCTCGTCGCCACCGAGACGGGCGACCATGGTGTCGGGATCGGCTGCGGCCAGCAGTCGTTGGGCGAGATCGGCCAGCAGTCGGTCACCGGCGGAGTGGCCGAGCACGTCGTTCACGAGCTTGAAGCGGTCCAGGTCGATGAGACCCAACCCGAATCCCACCGATTGACCCGCCGATACTTGGATCAGAGCCCGGTCGAGGGCCTCGTCGAAGGCCCAGCGGTTGCCGAGACCGGTCACGCGGTCGGTGCGAGCCTGGATGGCCAGGTTCTGTTCGGCCTCGTGGCGCTCGAACGCTCCGGCCAGGATCGCCGCTGCCGAGCGGACCGTGGTGCTGTGGGTGGCGGCATAGGCCACATCGCCGAGGGTGGACTCCAACATCACGGCTCCAGTGACGTAGCCGTCGGAGATCATCGGCACGGCCAACAGCGAGGTGGTGCCGGCCATCTGAGCGATGGCCCGCTCCTGAGGAAAGTCTTGGGCGTTGTCCCACGGCGCCGACAGGTGAACTTCCTTGCCCCGGAGCACCAACTGAGCGAGTCGTAGGTTGTTGGCGTTGATTCGCGGTTCCAGAGGGATCGACGGGGCACCACGCAGAGCGGACCATACGGCTCGGCGATTGATCCGCTCGGGACGCATCGGGTCCACGGTCCACACCGAGACCCGGGTCACCCACGCCAGGCCGGCCAGTTCGCGGACGGCGTTGTCGAGGCCCTTCTCGAAGTCGTCCACGCTGACCTGGAGAAACGCCGAGGCCAGCCGGACCAACCGGTCTTCGTTCATGAGGCGGAACTGGCGGAGGCGGGTGTCGTCGTCCACGTGCGTCACGTCGCTCAACGTGATCACAAGCGTGCCGAGCGAACCCAGAAGGTCGGTCATCACCGTGTCGTAGCGAACCGACAACCACGCTCCGTCATCGGCGGCTCGCACCCGCACTTCCTCACCGCCGGGGGCCCCGTTGCGATCCTCCCACCGCGCCAAGCCTTCGAGCATCCAGTCGATGTCATCGGGGTGGACGAAATCCAAGATGTTGCGACCGACCGCCGACTGCGGGTCGTAGCCGAGCACCGCTCTGATCGCCGGGCTGACGAAGGTGATCACGCCGTCGGCTCTGCAGCAGACGACGGCCTCTTGCACGAAGCCGAACAACGATGTGAGGGCTTCTACCGACAGAGTGAACTTCTCGGGGAAGTGGGCCCCTTTCGAATCGGTCAAGTGGAGCCCCCAGCTCTGTCGCGTCGGGCACCTTACGCGCCGCCGTGCCAACGTCACTCTCGCATGTTCTACTCGGGTATGGCCGAGACCCTTCCTGCCCAGGTGCGGGCTGCTGCCGCCGTCGTGGCGCAGCACGCCGACCATGTGACCATCGATGCCGATCGTCTCCACCGCTACGTCGAGGAGCTTCCCATCGGCTCGCTCTGCCACCCCGTGTTGGAGCCGGCTGCGCTACCGGAGGGCAACGCCGCCACCATCGCTCAATGGGTGGTGACGGTGAACGCGGTGAACTTCGGATCAGGGTTCTTTCCCGTGTTGCAGAAGCGGCCGGGCCTCTCCGGGTCTCGCACCGTGTTCGCTGCTCTTCTCGACCGCTTCAACGGCGAGGGGCCGTTGAGCGTCGATGAACTGCAGTCGGCCACTGCTGCCGGGTGCAGCGAACTCTTCGGGCAGCAGGCCGACGGGCCGGCCCAGGAACTGATGGAGTGGTTTGCCACGGCCTGGCAGTCGCTGGGCCATGCCCTCGCCGAACGCTGGGACCGATCAGCGCTCCACCTGGTGGAGGCGGCCAGTGGCCGAGCCGCCGAACTGGCCACTCTGTTGGCCACCATCGATGGTTGGGATGACGTGGCCAACCACCTCGGACATGCGGTGCCGCTGTACAAGCGGGCTCAGATCGTGCCTGCCCACCTGGCCATGGCTTTTTCCGGTGTCGACCACGGGCACTTCGACGACCTCGGTGACCTCACGATCTTTGCCGACAACCTGGTCCCCCACGTGTTGCGCATCGACGGAGTCCTTCGCTTCGACTCGGATCTCGTGGAGCGCATCGACCGCGGCGAGCTTCTCGAGCCCGGTTCCCCCGAAGAGGTGGAGATTCGGGCCGTGGCGGTCCATGCCGCCGAGCTGCTCGTGACCCGACTTCGAGACGACGGCCACCCGGCCACGGCCATGGGCCTCGACCAAGTGCTGTGGGAACGGGGTGGCGAACCCCGATACAAGGCCCACCCCCGGCACCGAGCCCGGACCACCGCCTACTGACCGTCTAGCTACCGTCGCGCCCGACTCGTTCGGTCACCCCGATCTTGCGTTGCACGAACGCGCTGACGGCTGGAGCGACCGTGCTCAGCGTCGACACGAACCGCATCTCGGCCGGCGACACGAATATCTCGGTGGGGTTCTTGATGATGGCCTTGCCCACGGCCGCGGCCACCGCCTCGGGGGTCTTGGTGCGAACGCCGGGGGGCAGGTCGATCGACCCGTTGGCGAACATGCCCGCATCACGGATGAAGCCGGGAGCCACCAGCGACACCCCCACGCCGAGCGGCTCTGCCTCCTGACGAAACGACAGCGCGAAGCCCCGCAAGCCGAACTTGGTGGCGTTGTACAACCGAGTACCGGGGGTGGCAGCCAGCCCGGCCAAGGAGCCGATGAGCACGATCTGCCCCCGGTGGCCCGCAGCCGACTTGGCCTTTACGAACTCGTGGGACATCACGATCGGACTGCGCAGGTTGACGTCGAGACACTGATCGATCTCGCCGGTGGTCAACTGATCGAGGTCGGGGCTGTCGCCGATCCCGGCATTGGCCACCAACACATCGCACGTGGCAGCACGGGCCGCCAGCCGTTCGACATCGCCACGGTCGGCCAGATCGGCCACCACCACCTCGGCGCCGATCTCGGCCGCCAGTTCGTCGAGCACCTGCTCGTTGCGAGCCGAGATCACGAGCGAAGCCCCACGGGCCGCTAGGTATCTGGCGGTGGCCTGACCGAGCCCGCCACTGGCACCGGTGAGGAGAATGGTGGATCCCTTGATGTCCATTGCCCCACGGTAGAAGGCGGTGGCACGTCGGTCATCAGCGGGCCGGGCGACGACTTCTTGTTGCGATCGCGTCGTCGGGGGCGATGATGGGCACATGGCTGGTTCGTTCGACATCGACGACGTGCTCGGTGGCGCGGCGCCGCCGTGGGGCGTTCTCGTCATGCGGGGGCTCGGCCGTCGGTGTCCCCGCTGTGGTCGTGACGGTGTGTTCCTCCGTCGATTCCGTCTCAAGGATCGCTGCGAAGGGTGCGGCTACCAGTTCCGGCGTGAACCTGGCTTTGCGCTGGGAGCGTGGTTCATCAACTTCATGGTTCTGCAGATCGTGCTTCTGGCCGAGGCCATGACCTTCATCGTCTGGAAGAGCAACCGCCCCGAGGCTGGGCTCACGGGCCCGATCCTGTTGGGGGTGGCCACAGCCATCGCCATCCCGATCCTGCTGTACCCCTATGCCCAGACGGTCTGGGCCGGCATCGACCTGGCCATGACCCCGCTTGAGCTCGAGGAGATCGTGGAGGCGGCCGACTTCGTCGATGCCGAGCGCGGCAGCAACCTCGACAACGTCCCGAACGCGACCACAGAGCCGACGACAGATCCGATGACAGGTCCAGGTGACGATGCTGAAAGCCTTGGCGAAGACGATCCCCCGGGCATCTGACCGGACCCCAGCCGCAGCGACAAGGCCACGCCTGGGGTCCCAGGCCTAGACCTGGGACCCCGGTGGTGGGTCGTCGACTAAACCCTGTTGGCCTGCACCAATGGGAGGCCAAGCACTCGTCGTTCCCACGACGGGAGGCGGGATTGCCCACTCCCCAGGTCAGCGGGGTCGTGGCCGGGTGCCGTAGCTTCGTTTCGCGATTCGGGTTGGATTGGCTTGATAGGCCGGGCGGCTACTCGGACAACTCCTCGGACTCAGCTTCTTCATCTACCCGGTGTTGCGGCGGGCTCCTGCCTGGGCGGCAGTGATCGGCTGCTTCGACATGTCAGTCATGCCTTGCTCCTTCTGACCTTTGGGATCTCCGGGGGTCAATTCTTCTGGTGGAGGTAGGGGCCTCGGACAGGACTGTCCTGCTACTCAGGTCGTATAGCCATGAGAAGAATGCACCGGCCTTCCACAATTCCGGCGATTAGACGCTCGGCAATCAGCCCGCTCGGCGTCGTACCGCAAGAGGTCGCGTGAGCGCTGAACGCTTCGGCGACATCAGGCTCAACAGGCCCGAAGGTGAGGTCACCGAGGACCAGCTCGTCAACAAGTGTCCAGAAGACGCTGTTACTCAGGGCGGACTTCCGCTCAGGCCTTCAACGCGGCCGTCACCGCCGTCTGCCAGCGCTCGTCGTGCACGACGCGCGCGACCAGCGCAGTTCGCGCCCACCGGACGACCTCCAGCGTTCTCACCGCCAGCGCCCACCGACCCAAGTCCGTCGCGGGAGCCGCGATGGCTTCGCGCCGAAAGCTGGTGGCCAGCAGCGCGAAGTTGAGCCGATCCACGTCGTGGACGGCGAACACGAACGTGGCCCGGTCACCGGCGTCGGCTGCTTCGACCGCGACCCGCCCACCGACCGCCACCAACGCGAAGACCAGGGTGTGCCCGGCCGGTCCGCACTTGATCCCGAGACGTACCCGGGCATCGGGGAGCGACATGAGCCATCCCATTTCCGTGGCTCGGTGGCCCTGCGAGGCGAGGCGGCACAGCGGCTCCCACCACTGGTTTGCGCCGGCCGCGTCGATGGCCCATCCGTCCCGCGCGGGAAGTTTCCCGAGAGCCGGGTCGAGTTCCCCGTAGGCGACCGAGGTGCGTCTGGAGAGGTCGTCGGCGGCCCGCTCGACCCGCTGAACAAACTCGTCGGTTCGGTTGCCGAGATGCCGGATCGACACGTCGGCGAGACCCCGCGTGCACAGGGCCAGGTCGTAACCGGAACGCTCGATGCGCTCCAGACACGACAGCGGAACAATGTCGGGCACCCCGATAGCGGGCTCGATGGTCACCGCGTCGGGAAAAAGATGGACCCGGACGCGCTCGTCCCCTCGTTTCGCGTCGAAGACACCGATCTCCCGGTCACCCGTCCATTGCAACAGCGCCGCCCGCCGGGCTCGTCCGCGCAGTTCGGTCACCTCGGCCACGAAACGGTCGAAGACCGTTGCCAGATGGGTGATGGTCACCTCGGTGCCGTCGAAGGTGGCGAATCGAACGGTCGGAGAGGCAGCCTCGAACTCATCGCAATCGACCCAGGCCAGTGTCGTCTCACCCGCGACGATTCCTTCGGCGGTCAACTCGACCTTGGTGGGTTCCCCGTCGATGCGCGCCGAGAAGAGGTTCACCGTTCAGTCGGAAACGACCATCGGGGTGATCGGACTCATCGCGAGCACATTGCCCTCGGAATCGAGCGCAGTGACACTCCAGCGGTGTGCGAGCTTCGGGTCGAAGGCGATGTCGCGGTCGAGGTTCGTGTCGACGACCCCGCTGGGGCCATCGACGGGGGTGGGCAGGGCGCCGTACTCCACGTCCGTACCGGTACCGACCCACATCCAGGTGATGCCGTCGTCATCGACCACGTGTACCGCATAGTCGGAGGCGCCGTCGATCGGGTCCCACGACAATCGTGGGGCCGAAGGGCCTTTGGCGACCCGGGTGGTGACGGACGGAAGGAACGATGTGACCGCCGATGTCGTCGTGGCGTTCGCCTTGTCGGTGGGACCACTGCTGCAGCCTGCCGCGGTCACGAACACCGATGCCGCGATGAGGGTGAGGCCTGCTCGTCGGAGGCGGCGGCCGGACAAAGTCAACACCCCAGGGTCTTGGCGAGGGAGATGAGCTCATCAAAGGGTGGCGTGTCCAGCCCGTACAACTCCATGGTGCGCTGGGCGGCGATGGCATTTCGCACCGTTTGGCGACCCACGGTCGAACAGGTGGTGTCGCCTTCGGATTGGGCGGTGCGTGCTCGCTGTTCCAGAGCTGCTCGGGTGGCTTTCCCCCAGGTGAAGATCTCGTCGGCGACACGCTCGTCGACCTGGGCAGCAAGCTCCGGGGCCACCTCGCCGAACAGCGAATAATCGCGAGACAGTCGCAGCATGTCGAGGGTCTGGTTCTCGGCGACCGCTCGGTGCAGGAAGCGTTCGAGTGTGGCCATGATGGTGTCGAAAACCGGTTTCTGTTCACTGCACTTGTCGAGCCCCAGGTAGTAGTACTGCTTGGTCGACTCGAGCAGTGTGCCGATCGCCCCATGTAGTGGTCCCATGTCGCCTGATGTCGGCTGTATCGACCGCACCACCGCCATGTCCGCGTCGATGCGCATTTCCAGGACTCGGCGGGTGGTGTTGGTCCAGGCACGGAACAGACAATTTCGCTCTTCGTCGGGAAGGGCCTCGATCCGTTGCAACAGTTTGGAGAGACGGTTGGCTGTCGACTTACGCGCAGGGCCCGAGGTGGCGGATGGGTCGACTCGTTCCAGCTCGGAAGCGATCGCTTCGGCTTCGGCGGATAGTTCGGCACCGACCGACCAGTTCGCCGGCGATCGCTCCACCGTCATCCCCGCACCCTGCGCGTCCGAAACGGCCGACGTCACGAACGCCGAGTCGAGAGAGCTTCCGGCGCCGCCACACGACCCCTCTCTGAGCCCGATCGCGAGCGTGAGTGTTTCGGTGTTGCTGTCAGCACCAGTGAAGTCCGC
>JBDTBS010000024.1:0-17300 GCA_039924035.1 Aquihabitans sp.
GGCCCGACCCCGAGGAGGAACTCAGTGAAGCGCACCTTTCAACCCAACGTCCGCAAGCGGGCGAAGAACCACGGTTTCCGAGCCCGGATGTCCACCAAGGCTGGGCGTTCGATCCTTCGCAATCGCCGCCTGAAGGGTCGGGCCAAGCTGTCGGCCTGATCGGTGGAGTCCAGGAGCGGCGCACCTTTGCGGCGCTCCGGACCTCCGGTATCCGCGTTCGTCGCGGGCCCTTGTCGCTGACCTATCTCGACGACGGGGCCGACGACGGAACCCGGTTGGCCTTCGCGGTGACCAAGAAGGTCGGGACCGCAGTCACCCGGAACCGGATCCGACGCCGTATCCGAGCCGTGATGGTCGATCTGATGCGCACCACCCCCGACCTGGTCCCCAACGGCGCCATCTTGATGTCGGTAGAGCCCGCAGCTGTCGGGCGTACCCCTGACGAACTGAGAAACGACGTGCTTCGCTTGCTCGATGCCCTTGCAGCACGCCGCCAGCCGGTCCTGGAGGATCGATGAGCCCGGCGGCCCGGCTCCTCAGTTGGTTCGTGCGCGGCTATCAGCGCGTGCGCGAGGGCCGTCCCTCGCCTTGTCGATTCGTCCCGTCGTGTTCCTCCTACGCTGCTGAAGCGTTGGAGATGCATGGAGCTGGCCGAGGTGGCTGGCTGGCGGTTCGCCGGATCTGTCGGTGCCATCCGTGGGGTGGTTCCGGTTGGGATCCCGTTCCCCTTCCCCCTGATGCGGCCTCATCGGCCGCCGATTCACTCTCTGATCGGAATGCGGTCTGATGTACAACGTCATCGTCAAGCCCTTGGAGTTCTTCTACGAACTCTGGCCTAACTATGCGGGGGCAATTGCCCTGCTCACGCTGTCGATCATGGTGCTCCTGCTGCCGCTGACGCTCAAGGGCACCCGCTCGATGCTGGCCATGCAGAAGCTCCAGCCCGAGCTGAAGAAGCTCCAGAACAAGCACCGCGACGATCGTCAGAAGATGAACGAAGAGGTGATGAAGTTCTACAAGGAGAACAACATCAACCCGATGTCGGGTTGCCTGCCGCTGCTGTTGCAGATGCCGGTGTTCTTCATCCTCTACCGGGTGCTCTACGACCTGCTCCACCGGGCCCCCTACGGCCAGGACATGGGTGCAGCCGCAGCCCGGTTCGTGAACGGTGGCTCCACCTTCGAATCCTTCGGCAACTTCTACCCGAAGCACCTCTCGAGCTCCTCGGCGCTGTACCAAGATCTGCACCAGACCAACGAGATGCGGTCGATCGGGATCAACCTGGCGGAATCGGCCCAGAAGGCTTTCTCCCGTGGAATCTCCACGGCCTGGCCCTACATCGTTCTGGTGCTCTTCGTGGCTTTCACCAGCTACTACCAGCAGCGTCAGATCGCCGGTCGGGCCAATCAGGCCAACGTGAACCCACAGCAGCAGATGCTCATGAAGATCATGCCGCTGTTCTTCGCGTTCATCTCGCTGACCCTTCCAGCCGGCATCGTCGTGTACTTCCTGGTCTCGAACACCTTCCGGATCGGCCAGCAGGCCTTCATCACCCGGACGATGTACCGCGACGAAGACGGAACCGTGGCCACCACCGGCCGGGAAAGTGACAAAACGTCAACACCCAAAAAGGGCTTCATGGAACAATTCCGTGAGATAGCGCCCAGTCCGTCGAAGGCGAAAGAAGATTTCAAGGGCAAGCCCGGTGCCAGTGGCGCCAAGAAGGGTTCGTCCACCAAGACCACCACCAAACCGGCAGCCACCGCGCGGCCGGGCGCCAAACCGAGTCGACAGGCGCCCTCGAGTGCCAACCGGTCGCGTACCAAAAAGAAGAGGAAGTGACCACCCGTGCAATGGGTTGAAACAACTGGCCGTACCGTCGAGGACGCCAAAGAGGCGGCCCTCGACCAACTCGGCATCGATGCCAGCGAAGCCGAGTTCGAGGTTCTCGAAGAGGCGAAGACCGGACTGTTCGGGCGGGTGCGCAGTGATGCACGTGTTCGGGCCCGGGTAAGCCCCAAGGCTCCGCGCCCGAAGCAGGAGCGCCGTCCACGCCGCAGTGGTGCAAAGCGCACCGACGAGGCTGACGCTCCCAAGGCTGAGAAGGCCGACAGGGCTGAAAAGGCTGAAAAGCCAGCCAAGGCTCCGAAGGCTGAAGCCGACGACAGCGACGAAAGCTCCTCGGATGCTCCGTCCAAGTCCGGCGGTTCCACTCGCCGACGTGGCTCCCGTAGCCGTTCCGGCTCCTCTTCAGGCGGTTCGTCCGCTGGTAGCAAGGAAGGTAGCGCGATGACCGACGATAACGTTTCCGTCGACGAACAGGCCGACATCATCACCGAGTTCCTCGAAGGCCTGCTGGTATCGCTTCAGGCCGAAGGAACCGTCGAACGCACCAAGGTCGACGACGACACCATCGAACTGGCTGTCACCGGCGACGACCTCGGACTGCTCATCGGTCCGAAGGGTCAGACCCTCACGGCCGTGCACGAGCTTTCTCGCACCGTCCTGCAGCGGCGGGCCACCGGGCGTCACAACGGCCGCGTGCGCATCGACATCGGCGGCTACCGCCAGCGTCGGGCCGAAGCCTTGTCGCGATTTGTCACCGTGCAGGCTGAAGAGGTCCTCGAGCAGGGTGTCTCTCGGTCTTTGGAGAACATGAACGCAGCCGACCGCAAGGTGGTGCACGACACCATCAACGAGATCGACGGCGTATCCACCATCTCCGAAGGTGTCGACCCCGACCGCCGCGTGGTCATCATTCCCGACGCTGCATCGGAGTGAGTTCTTCGCTCATCGACCAGCTCATTCTGAGCCGGGAGCTGGGCTTCCTCGGCCCCGCACCGGCCGAGGATCATCTCCGCCATGCCTCGGCGTTTGCTGAGGGAATCACTACCGTTCCCGCCCGCGCCCTCGATCTGGGCGCGGGCGGTGGCCTTCCCGGGCTCGTTCTGGCGGCCACGGTGTGGCCTGAAACCGAATGGTGCTTCGTGGATGCCCGGGCCAAGCGCACGGTCTTCCTCGAGGAAGCGGTCCTAGCGCTCGGGCTGGCCGATCGGGTACAGGTCGTGACGGGGCGGGCTGAAGAGATCGGCCGGGACCCCGAGCATCGCCAGGCCTACGACCTGGTGGTTGCTCGGAGCTTTGCCAGCCCGGCGGTCACTGCTGAATGCGCAGCGCCCTTCCTTCGTGCTGGTGGGGCCCTCCTGGTCAGCGAACCACCGGCAGTAGACGCTTCCGAGCGGTGGCCGACCGACGGAGTGGCCAAGTTCGGCTTCGCACCTCCGGTCTCGATCGTGGCCGAAGGCCCCACCCCGGTGCATTTGGCACGTCTGGAGCTGACCACGCTCACCCATGGCCGGTTCCCCCGGCGGGTGGGCATTCCTGCCAAGCGTCCGCTGTTCTGAGCGTTGCCAGGCCTCTTCTGGCGCTGGCGAGCACCTTCCCGTTCTTGAGGGATAAGTGGCCACCCCGCGATCACCTTGTCTTCAAGAATGGTGTCGAAACGGCGTGATGAGGAATGTTTCACGTGAAACGGACTGACGGCTGCGCCCGATGCTGCTGGCGGGCCATTGGCGAGCCAGGTTCCTCGGTTTGGTGGCCCTAGGTCAACTAAGAGACAGGGCCTACGGACTCGTCCAGTAGACGGTGGGTACTGGAGTAGCAGCAGGTCCGGCGGGCCGGACTGATCCCTTGCTCTGTCATTATGGGGCCAGCGCCCCGGGGCGATGGTGGCATCGGTTGTTGAGGCTCGGACGTCTACCACTAATGCGACTACCCGTTCCTCCTTGATCTAGAGAAGTCCCCGCCCGCTGGGGGTCCATGCTCCCCTACCTGTGGCCCGATCTACCCACCACCTCATCGGGTCGTCGTGTGATGGCCCGTTGCCCCCCTGCGATCGAAGCATCGCCATTCGGTGTGGACAGATGGATGGGAGACGTGGCCAGGCAGCACGGCCGGCGTCAAGTGGAATGGATGCCCTATGCAGGGCAAGAAGTCTGGTTGGTAGCTATGGGGCCGGCGGGCTGATTGCCCCCGAAATCCCCTCCGGGCAGTTTGGGGCCGCACGCGGAGATGTCGCCGAGGGGCTGTGGGGGCATCGTGGCGTGCCGACCCTGGTCGAGGCCCAGTGGCGAAGCGGCCGGTTGTCGTACCAACTGGTGGCTGAAGTGCAGGACGTGGCCGAGGTTCGGTCCCTCCCCCACCGGGATGGCTCCGGTTTGGGTGCGCCCAGCGCCTGGACGACTGGTTTGCGGCAGTCGCTCGGGTAGTTGGCCGGCTAGTGGCGACTCCCCTGACCCAGCCGGCATCAGAGATGCGGGAGTCGTCTCCTGTGACCAGTCCGCCGCCGCGCCTATGGGGACCAGGACCTTGCGCGATTCCGCTGGTCGGGCGTGTCTGGCGCGAAACCAGGACGAAGTTTCACGTGAAACAGGTCCCAGGGGTTCATCTGTCGTTCCTCTGCGTGGCCGCGCACCGCGGGAGGCTCATCGGGCTAACTTTCCGGGGGAGCATCCAGGAGACTGGACGCGGCCCCTATCGGGCAGGGCTCTTTCCTGCTGGGGCTGTGGCCCGAGTCCTTGGCCGGCCTGACCTGCACGCTGGCCTGTCTGTCCCGTGCTCCTGGCCCCTCGTCCTGGCCCCTCGTCCTGGCCCCGTGCCCTGGCCCCGTGCCTTTGGCCCTTGGCTTGTTGCCCGGACTGAGATGCACCTCTGAGCCTGGGCCCCCTGGCCGGTCATCGAGTTGCATCCCCTCTGGCCGGCTCGGCCCCGTCGTGTGTCCTTCGCGTTCTGAGGGGGGTCTTGTGATCAGGTGATGGCGTGCGGCCTGCTTGGTGCCGTTGCGTGGGAGGTCCCTATGGGCCGGCGCACCGCGGTGTTGGTCGCCTGCGGACCACCGATGGTGATCTGGGCGGTAACGATGCCCACCAGTTGACGCACGATCGGTAACCCGGGGGCGATGAAGGGACTCCGAGTGGTCCCATCAGGGGTCAGGTCGGTAGGGCCTTCGGCCTTCTGTGCTTCAGCTTCCTTGTGCCGGTCACTCGGTGAAAGAACCTGATCGATTGGCTTCGCTTCTGGAGGCGCTTTCACCTACTGGCGAACAGTCCTCGTCCCGTCCGTCGTGCCCCGCCTGATCCCCGACCCCGAACCCCGGCCCCGAACCCCGCACACGACCTCCACGAGCCCACGCCCTGGCCTTTGGCCCACGAGCCCAAGGCCCCTGGCCTCTGGCCCACAACCCCCGACTTCTGGCCTCTGGCCCACGACCCACGGCTTCTGGCCCCTGGCCCAAGGCCCCTGGCCCCTGGCCCACGGCCCACGGCCCATGGGGCATGGCTCCTGTCCTCTCGGCCCACCCCTTGATGCCCGAGATCGTGATCCGATGGCCCGAGGTGGCTCAGCGGCTACTCACGGTATGCAGCATTGGAATACCGCTAGGAGGCCACCTATCGGCCAGGCTCCGGGCCCTGGACCAGCGTACGGAATTGAACGTGTGGGCTGATGGCTGGTTCAGAGCCTCTTCGCCGGGGCTGCGATCGTGCCGGTCAGCGTCTTCTCGTCGTCCGAGTGGTCGATGCTGAACAAGCGGCTTCCCCGACCTTGGTCATCGTGACGCGGCCCGCGGCCTCCGCCGAGCTGTTGTAGGCCTGGTCGCCGGTGTCATCGGTGACACGGAACGTGAGAACCCCGAAGTCGGGGGTGTAGGGGATCTCGGTTCCCTCCGCGATGACTGATGGCGTGCCCCCGGCATCGAAGATGGTGATCGCGACCGTGACCAAACGGTGGCCCGCCTCCGGCTCAGGAGTGGCCACCATCGAGATCTTGCTGGAATCGATCTCGGAGTCGGCCACGTAGACCGTGTAGGCCGCCCCATCGCTCAACGACACTCCGCCGGCATGGGTGAGCTCGGCCGTCTCGTCGGTCTCAGTGATGTTGATGGTGGCCTCGGTGCCTGGGCAGTCAGTTGCCGGTGCGCCATCACCTTCGCCGGGGCTGCTGCTTTGGTCGGCACCGTTGTCCGAGTCCGGCGTGGAGGAGTCGCTCGCGGAACTGCAACCCACCATCAGTGCCGGTAGCTCGCCCAAAAGTAGGCGAACGAGGGGTGATCGCTTGAACATGGTGTTGTTCTCCGGGGGAAGTGTGGCTCTGGAGCCAAACCGATCCTGGCACGATGATCCGCGGACACGGGGAGCCTGGTACCCCTGCTCCTCGGGGCCTGTGGGGGGTAATGGGCGATGACAAGAATTCCTCGTCCGCCATGCATGGAACCGGCCACTAGTGGACAGGGGAGTGCAGGGCAACCCGCCGGTGGAACCAAGTGGCCTGGGGATCCCTCTGGCCGTGGTTCCGGACCGTGGCCTCACCGCAGTGAGCCTGTTTCACGTGGAACAAACCGTGAGAACTGTGCAACTGCACTCTCTCCGTCACGGTGGATTGTCCGTCGATCGCCGGTGTTCGCTTTGGCACTGGCGGGCCGCCGATCCCGGGTAGCCCAAGTGTCCTCGGCTCGGTCCTGGCCGCGGCGGTGATGTGTTCCTTCTTAGCGGACGCAGTGATCGTCCGATGCGTCGGGCCGCAGGCGGGGTTGGGCGACGGGGCATCTACGGCCGCGTTTCACGTGAAACAGACGGGAAACCCCGGTACCTGGAGGCTTAATTCCTGGCGGTGCTTGACCCTGAGGGTAGGGCCGGGAAGGATGGTCGTCGTGTCTGAAACCGCTTCGTCCAAATGGCTCGATGAGCGGAAGCGCGCAACCCACGCCGAACTCCGAGAAACAACGGCAGGCGAGGAGGCCCATACCGATCCACCGGCAGCGCCTACCGACCAGTTGCCCTCCGCTCAGCCCACAAACCCTGTCGAACCGGCGGCCCCCGCCCCCGCTGAGCAGATGCCGCCGTCCCGACCAACTCGGGTGATTCCGCCGCTTCCCCGCATCATTGCCGTAGCCAACCAGAAGGGCGGGGTGGGCAAGACCACCACGGCCGTCAACTTGGGGGCCTGCCTCGCTGACCTCGGCTACCGGACCTTGGTGGTCGACCTGGACCCGCAGGGCAATGCCAGCACCGGCTTGGGCATCAACATCCGTGGCCTCCAGGCCTCGATGTACGACGTCATCCTCTCCGATGTACCCATCGAGGACTGCGTCGAGGCCTCATCGGTCCGTAACCTGTTCGTGGCCCCGGCCAGCCTGGATCTGGCCGGAGCCGAGATCGAGCTCGTGCCGGCCTTCAGCCGAGAGATGCGTCTGAAGCAGGCCCTGGCCGAGGTGCGCGACGACTACGACTACGTGCTCATCGACTGCCCGCCGTCGCTCGGACTACTCACCATCAACGGTATGGCCGCAGCTACCGAGGTCCTGGTCCCAATCCAATGCGAGTACTACGCCCTGGAAGGTCTGGGTCAACTGCTGCGCAATGTTGGGTTGGTTCAGAAGAACCTCAACCCGTCGCTTGAGGTCAGCACCATCGTGCTGGTCATGTTCGATGCCCGCACGAAGCTGTCCCAGCAAGTGGCATCCGAGGTTCGGGAGCACTTTGGTGACAAAGTGTGTCGCATGGTGATCCCACGAACCGTTCGGCTTTCCGAGGCTCCGTCCTTTGGTCAGCCGATCATTGCTTTCGATCCAACTTCGAGAGGCGCGATCGCCTATCGGGAACTGGCCAAGGAGGTCAGCGGTGGCCCGGCGTAGCGGACTCGGCAAAGGACTTGGGGCCCTCATCCCCAGTGAGGTGGCCAACGCGGAGCAGGACGCGTCCCTTCGCGAGCTGTTGGTCAGCCAGATCGAACCCAACCCACATCAACCTCGTGGCTACTTCGATGAGGAAGCGCTGGTATCGCTCACTGCATCGATCACCGAACTCGGGGTGCTCCAGCCGGTGCTGGTTCGCCCGGCGGGCCCCGACCGCTTCGAGCTGATCGCTGGCGAGCGACGCTGGCGAGCAGCCAAGCGGGCTGGCCTGCAGGCCATTCCTGCTGTGATTCGACGCATCGACGACACGACATCGTTGGAGCAGGCCGTGGTGGAGAACCTCCACCGCCAGGATCTGAACCCGCTGGAAGAAGCAGCGGCATACCAACAGCTGATCGAAGACTTCAAGCTGTCCCACGATGACGTGGCCCGGCGGGTGGGTAAAAGCCGGTCGGCGGTGTCCAACACGCTGCGGCTGTTCCAGCTACCTCCTGGCATTCAGCGCCTTGTGGCCGAGACCCAGCTGTCGGCCGGCCATGCCCGGGCCCTGCTGGGAACCCCGGACCGGTCGTTCCAGGAAGCGTTGGCTCGTCGAGCCGTGGCCGACCAACTGTCGGTGCGCGATGTCGAGGATGCTGTTCGCGCTCGCAACGGAGAGCCCCCACCAGATGGCGATGGGGGACCAGCCACCAGCGGAACTTCTGGTAGTGCGGCCCGTCGGTTGCGTCCACCGGGTCTGCTCGAGCTCGAGGAACTGCTCTCGGAACGGTTGGATACCCGGGTCAAGGTGGCCATGGGGTCGAAACGAGGGCGCGTCACCATAGATTTCGCGTCGTTGGAGGACCTGGAGCGCATCTACCGGGCCATGACCACACCTCCCGAGGACGTATAAACGTCCAGGTCAGGTGGGTTACCCGTCGGTAGCACCTGAGGTCGAGGGCACGACAGAAGCGGTCACCCTCACCGTCCTCCACCGCGTTATCCACAGCATGTGGGCAAACCTGTGGTCAACCCTCGGGCTTCCGCGCGACTTGAGGCTGAAGTATTGGCCATGAAGCCCTCGATAGAGGCTCCACCTTCATTGCCAGATCGTTAATAGGGGTGGGAGGTGGCCCCATCCCCCATCGACCGCCATGGGCAATGTTTCGGGCTGTTGGTGGCCGTCTCTGGAGCCTCGCCGCCGCAAGGTCGCCGAACTCGAATCGGTGGGGCGATCTGAGTCGTCGAGCCGGTTGCCTCCAGCTCACCGAAAACGAGAACGGGGCCAGACCGAAGTCTGGCCCCGTTGACAGGTCACCTGGGGGGAGGGATAGGCGACCTGCGATGAGTATAGAGACTTGTACCGATCAGGTCACGTTCCGTGACCAGATTGTGGTGGCCGCTCAAGCGGCCCCGATCTCTACAGGAAGTCGCTCAGATTATCGAGGAGGCCCTTCTTGCCTGATGCCCCCTGAAAGCGGTGGGCCGGCTGACCGTCTTTGAACACGATGAGCGTGGGGATGCTCATGATGTCGAACTGACGGGCGATGTCGGGGTTCTCGTCGACGTTGACCTTGGCCACCGTGATCTTGTCGAGGTTCTCGCCGGCCACCTCTTCGAGCACGGGAGCCAGACGCTTGCAAGGGCCGCACCATTCGGCCCAGAAGTCGACGACTACGGGCTTGTCGGCTGCTGCGATCTCTTCAGCGAAGGTCGCCTGGGTCAGGGTGATGATGGCATCGGCCATGGTGGATCTCCTTGAAGTGGTTCGGTTGAGTACAACCATGCGGTGGTGACAGTGATTCCCGAGCGGCGACCAGCCTGGGCCGTGCGGCGACCACCCTGGGCCGTGGCCTGGGCATGAACCGCTCGGTGGTGGTCAGGCTTGGTGGTTGGCTTCCAGCCAGCGCTCAGTGTCGATGGCTGCTTCGCAGCCGGAACCGGCCGCGGTGATGGCCTGGCGGTAGACGTGGTCCTGAACATCGCCACAGGCGAACACACCCTCGACGCTGGTGGCCGAAGCCTGGTCGCCAGAACCGGTGATCAGGTAGCCGTTCTCGTCGAGATCGAGCTGACCGACGAAGAGGTCGGTGTTGGGCCGATGACCAATGGCCACGAAGAGCCCGGTGACCGGCAGCGAAGAGATCTCTTCGGTGAGGACGTTGCGCACCGACAGCCCAGTGAACTTCGTTTCACCGTGGACCTCGGTGACCTCGGTGTTCCACAGCATCTCGATCTTCGGGTTGTTGAGAGCCCGGTCCTGCATGATCTTCGATGCCCGCAGCTCGTCACGACGGTGGATCAGGGTGACCTTGTCGGCGAACTTGGACAGGAACATGGCTTCTTCGACGGCGGAGTCGCCGCCACCGACAACGGCCACGTGGTGGTTCCGGAAGAAGAACCCATCACAAGTGGCACAAGTGGACACACCGTGGCCGATCAGTTCCATCTCCCGGGGGAGACCGAGCATCAGCGACCGTGCTCCGGTGGAAACGATCACCGATCGAGCCAGATAGGTGGGCTCGCCGTCGGGCTCGTCGATCCAGATCTGGAAGGGACGCTGGGAGAGGTCGACCTTGGTGACCTTCTCGACCTTGGCCTCGGTGCCGAAGCGCACGGCCTGCTCACGGAAGCGCATCATGAGCTCGGGGCCCATGATGCCTTCGGGGAAGCCGGGGAAGTTCTCGACATCGGTGGTGAGCATCAGCTGACCACCCGGCTGATCTGACGTGGACGAGGGCTCACCTTCGAGCAACAGGGGAGAGAGGCTGGCGCGGCTGGCATAGATGGCAGCGGTGAGGCCGGCGGGGCCTGAGCCGATGATCACGACATTGCGGATTTCAGACACGGTTTCTCCGGTGCAGAGTGGACAGACATGACAACACGCCAGCCGTCGGAACTCTTCCCGACGATGATGTGCTCACTTCGACGGGCGATGACCAGGCCGGAGGCTTGTGCAGGGCCGACCGGTCGATCAGACGTCGGCGGGGGCCGGACGATTGGCCCGACCGAGCATGACGATGCCGCCCACGCTGAAGATCACTGCCAAGCCGGCGTAGAGCGGCCAGATGTTGCCGGGAACCCAGTTGTCGTAGGCCCGGATGACCATGATCAAGAGCAGGATGAAAGCAATGGTCCCGACGACTGCGGTCAGCAGGCCGTAGACCAAGCCTCGCGATATCACCAGGGCAGGCCTGGTGGTCTTGTCGCGGACCTTGGCGATGTTGTCGACGATTAGGTCGGCCGCTTGCGCGGGCCACTCTGCGGGGATGACCCCTTTGGTGGCTGAGGAGACCGGACGGTCGGAACTGGGCAGTGCCATGACGAACCACCCTACCTGAATGACGGGATCATCCCGTAGGGCTAGCGCACGAAGTTGAACAGCAGATCACACGAATCTGGGTTGGCTGCAGTGATCAGCTTTGATCCCGAGGTCGATGAATCGGTGATCGAATACTCGTAGACGAGGTAGGGATCGCCGTCGACGCTGACGTAGCCAAGCGCTTCGGGCTCGGGAGCCGGCGACATGTTGCCGAGGACGGTCTGGATGAAGTTGTTGCACCGGTCCACCGAGATGTTGCTGGGTCGGTCGCCAACGACGGGTGCGCTGTCTGGTGGGAATCCGTCTCGCAGCTCGCTGCGAAGTGACCGGATGTCGTCGAAGGAGCCGAGTTGGTCGAGCGCGGCTGGTTCCTGGTCGGAGGCGTCGGCCTCCGGTGCGGCACCTGACGCTTCCGTGTCGAAGTGGTCCGGCATGGCCGCATCAGCGCCGTCGGCCGCGGGTTCGGCGGTGTCGCTGCTGGAGGCGGCGCGCTCGTTCTGGGTGCTGACGGCCGCGGTCTCGTTTTGGGGGCTGCGGGTCCCCGAGTAGACCAAGCCGAGCCCGATGGCCATCAGGACCACGATGACCGCGGCTACCAACCAACGTTGTGTGCCTGTTCCTGAACGGCGGCGAGGAGCAAGTGGGGTCACCACGCCGTCGGGCGAGACCTGCGGGGCCGACGAAGGCTCGCCGTCTTCGGCGGGGCTGTTGCCGACCTCGATGGCCTGGGCGATCAGCGCATCGACGGTGTTGGCATCGAGGGTGGGAGCGGACCCACGACCAATGGTCTCGCTGGCGGCCCGCAACGCGTCGAGGCGGGCCCGGGCTGACGGGTCGGCCTGGATGCGGGCCTCGACATCGGGTTCGGCCATGCCGTCGAGTGCGGCAGACAGGTCCTCGTCGGACAGGGGAGGGAGTGGTTCGGTCATGGTGCAGTGGTGGGACGTCGGGGGACACCGGTCTGGTTCCCGGAAAGATGATCGGCTAGTTGACCACGACCTCGGGCGATCCGGGAGCGCACCGTGCCGGGAGGGATGCCGAGGACCTCGGCGATCTCGGCATAGTCGAGTTGGCAGAGATCTCGCAGGACGACGGCGGCCCGGAAGTCGAAGGGGAGATCGGCCAGCGCGGCATCGACCAGGAGTTGGTTGGCCACCGCATCACCTGGATCCGGTGTGCTGGGATCAGGCTGTTCGATGGGCATGCCATCGTGCTCGGGCAATCCGACCACCGGTCGCCGGCTCCGGCGTCGAAGCTCGTCGAGACAGGCATTGGTGGCCACCCGGTAGACCCAGGTGGAGAAGCGAGAGCGGCCATCGAAGCGGGGCAGACCCCGGACCACGGCGATGAGTGCTTCCTGGGTGGCATCGAGGGCATCGGCGTCGTTGCCGGCGATGCGGCGACACACGGCATAGATGTTGGCCTGTTGGTCACGCAGGAGTTGGTCTAGGGCTCGTCGGTCGCCGGCCTGGGCCGAGGTGACCAGATCGTGCTCGTCGGGGGGCGGAGGAGGGGGGGTCATGAACCCTCGAGCACGACATCGCCGATGTGGACGGCGAACTTGTCTTCGTAGGGGACCAGCGTCGTGAACCAGATGAGGACAGCTTTGCCGCGAACGTTCCCCAACTTCACCTTCTGGGTACCGGTGGGTGCCGAATCGATGTGCGTCACCGGCTCCCCCCAACCTTCGAGGTCGGTCGGTGGTTCGCCATCGACGACGTGGATCTGCGCGGCCCATCCGCCGGTGGGGGTGACAAGGGTGAGCGAGTCGAGGCGGGCGGTGTCGGCAACCTTGAGGTAGACCCCGACACCCGACTTGTCGGGAAGGTCGGCGAAGGTGGCATCGCCGTAGCGTTCGGTGCGCCAACTGGTGGTGGGATCGTCGTCGGTCAGAAACGGCAGTTGGCCGGCGGTTTCGGCATTGTCGCCCTGGGGGTCGAAGTCGACCGTGGCCAGAGTCGGTAGTGGTCGCGGGGCTTCGGACCGGTCGATCAGAACTCCAGCGGCAACGCCGGCGATGATCGCCATGACGGCAATGGTCGCCAACAGCCAGGGCCATCGACGCCGACGGGGTTGTCCCATCTCGTCAGACGGATCGTCGTAGCCGTGATCGTTGCCCGCTGGGCTGGGCCACGACGGGGCCTGTTGATGATCGACCGCCGGGCGTTCCCCGCTGGCTGCGGCCACCGCGTTCTGTGCGGCTACCGAGGCATGGGCCGGGTTGGCTCCGGCACCGAGCAGAGCCCGGCGCATGGTGGCGGCATCGTCGAAGCGGTCGTCGGGTCGAAGCGCAAGGGCTCGCAGGACCACCTGCTCGACCCCTTCGGGGATCTGGGGACGAAGGGTGCGGGGCGGTACCGGGGCGCGGTGCAGTCGGGCCAGTGCGGTACCGGCATCGTTGTCGGCCACGAACGGGGGGGTACCGGTCAGGGCCTCGTAGAGCACGATGCCGAGGGCGTAGATGTCGGCGCGACCATCTATGGGTCCGCCTTCGACCTGTTCGGGGGCCAGGTACTTTGCCGTGCCCACCATGGAGCCGTCGGTGGTCAGGTCGCTGCCCTGTGAGGCCTTGGCGATGCCGAAGTCGGCCACCAAGACGCGGCCGTCGGCCGCCAGCAGGATGTTGGCTGGTTTCACGTCGCGGTGGACGAGGCCGCTGGCGTGCGCAGCACCGAGGGCATCGGCCACCTGCGACCCGATGGCCAACACGGCCTTCAGGTCCATGGGTCCGTGCTGGTCGAGGTCGGCTCGCATGGTGGTGCCCACCACGAGTTCCATGACGATGGCGTTGAGACCCTGATCGGTGACCGTGTCGTAGACCGAGACGATGGATGGGTGGGTGAGTCGGGCCGCGGCCACGGCCTCAGCCCGGAAGCGCTCGACGAACGAATCGTCTCCGGCGAGGTGCCGGTGGAGGATCTTCACCGCCACCCGTCGGGCCAGGGTCTCGTCGGTGCCTTCCCACACCATGGCCATGCCCCCGGAGGCGATGTGGCGGTTGAGCCGGTACCGGCCAGCAAGCAGCAGACCCGTCAGATCGTCGACGGGCGGGCCGGAGCGGGTGTTGGACATGGACGACACGACCCACCGACGCTAGCGCTGCATCGGGGGACCGCTACCGGCTCAGCTGTCGGCGTGCCAGGCGAAACCGATGACACCGGGACCACCATGGGACCCGATCACCGGGCCGATGGTCCAGAGGTCCACCTGGTCTCGCGGGTAGCGGTCGGCGATCAGCTCGAGCAGTTCTTCCACGTCGGAGGCATTGCCTGAGCAAAGCGACAGCTGTTCGATGTGGGGCTCGGCGTAGATGCGGTCCCGTAGCCAGATCAGTGCCTTGCGGCGGGTGCGCACCTTGGCGGCCTCGTGGACGGTGCCCGCGGAGATGTCGATGATCGGCTTGATGGACAGGGCCGAGCCCAGCATGGCCTGGGCGCCACCGATCCGGCCGCTCTTCTTCAGGTGTTCGAGCGTGTTCAGGGCCCCGAAGACCCGTGACCGGCTGCGCAGGTCTTCGAGCAGAGCGATGATCTCGTCGGCCGACTTGCCCTCGCGTGCGGCGTTGGCGGCGGCGATCACCTTCATGCCGAGCGTGGCGGTGATCGACTTCGAGTCGAATACACGCACGTCGATGTCGTCGCCTATGGCCCGGGCTGCGTTCTCGGCAGAGGCGATGGTGGCCGACAGGTCGCCGGACAGGTTGATGACGATCACCGCATCGCCGTCGGCTCCCGCTTCGCGGATGGCGGCTTCGAAGGCCCCGGGGGCGGGGGCCGCGGTGGTGGGTAGCACCCCGGTCTCGTCCATCTTCCGATAGAAGGACTCGGCATCGAGGTCGACTAGGTCGGTGTACTCCTCTTCACCGAAGCGGATCCACAGGGGCACGATGCGGACCCCGAGTTCGGCGGCCCGCTCGAGGGTGAGGTCGGCGGCACTGTCGGTGATGATCTGAACGGTCATGCGGGAATCCTCGGTGGGCGGGTCGTGAGACGGGTTCGGGAGGTCAGTCAGGGTCCGACCCGGGTTTGACCGGGTCGGTTACATCGCTGGTGCTGGTGGTCGGCTCGATGCTGTGATCATCGTCGACGAACAGTTCCTCGTCGTCGAGGGCTAGCGCGATGGCTGTGGCTTCCTTGCGCTCCTTGGCGTTGCGACGCCAATGCCGGGCCCACCAGATGACAAGGAAGGAGGCAGCGCCGATGGTGAGTAAGAGGCCCACCCCCGAGACGGCCGTGGAGCGGATGGTGTAGCGGCTGTCGGCCAGGACGATGTGACCGTCGGGGGTGCTGACCGTGATGAACAAGGGGGTGTCACCGGAGGTACGGGTCTGGACGGGCACGCTCACGATGTTGCGGCCTGGTTGCAGCGTGGTCTCGATCCGGTCCTGCGGGAGGCCCAGCCGGTCCGAGGAACGCAGGGTGATGACCACTTTGAGGGTCTCGGAGGCCTCAGACCGGATGTTGAGGGGGAAGGTGGCATCGCGCGCGCCGAGGGTGACGCGTTCGGAGGCCGGCATGGTCACCACCGAGAAGCGGGACCGAAGTTCGCCGTCCACGTCGTTGAACAGGTGGGTCCGGGCTTCGGGGGTGGCCTCGTCGGCGGCGGCCAGGGCCAACCGGCGGTCCAGCTCGTCGTCTAGTTGGGAGGGATCCGAGAGCATCGAGCCGTAGTTGGCGGCGAGGGTCCGGGTCGTCCGGACCTGGTCTGGATAGGAGCCGAGGTCGGGCGGGGGTGGCGATGCCGGCGTGGCCGCAGCATCGGCGTCGATGTCGAACACTTGCGAGATGGTGGAGGGGGCCAGGTAGCTGTGGGGTCGGCCGATCTCGTCGAGCAGCAGGGAGAGGACTGCAGGGTCGACTGTGGTCGGGTCGATGACCATCACTGCCGTGGGTCCGGTGGTGGCGGCCAACCGGCTGAGGATCTGGTGGACGACGAGCACCGGGTCGTCCACCGGTCCGTCGGGCACGGCTACCGGTCCGGTGGCGGCCACCGTCAGGGTGTCGGCTTGGGTGGTACCGGTCAGCAGGAGGGGCCGTGATGGTCGATTGCCGTCCAGGACCGCCGGAGCCACCACCAGTTGATCGACCCCGGCATCGTGCAGTTGGTCGATGGTGGCGCCGTCTATGGGCTGATCGATCCACCAGGTGGCGGTGCCGCTACGGGACACGGTGTCGGTCAGCGTCCGACGCCCGAGGTCGATCTGGCGTCGGAGCTCGTCGGTGAGCCCGCTGTCCACGAGGGCCGCTGGGTCCACCGGCACGTAGGGAGCCCCGAGTAGTTCTCGCTGCGGGTTGGCAACGGCGGCGGAGAGCGCGTCGATGGTGCCCTGGGCGGCGGGGTCGGCGTCCAGCCGGGCCGCGGTGTCGGGGGTGATGGCGAAGGTGGCGGGTAGTTCTGGGTGGATGGCGAAGGCATCGAGCACGGCATCGAAGGCCTCGCGGTGGTCGTCGCTGACGGGCTCGTCGACGTCGAGCAGGCGGGAGACCGGTGCCTGAACGGGGGTGAGGATGGCCACCGAGGTCGGCGTCGCGGGCATGTCGTCGCCATCGGCGGTGCGGACGAGGTAGGTCACCACCGAGGTGAGGACGTCGCCGTCGTGGTCGCGCAGCCGAAGCCGGATCGGGTAGACCCCGGGTTCGGTCAGGCGGTAGGCCCACGCTCCCGATCCGGCCCGGGGCGGACCGTCGTCGTGTAGCTGGATGCTGAAGCCCGTCACGACGGGACCGTTGCCGGTGGCCGTGATCGGTAGTGGGTCGAACCGATCGCGTTCGTTGGCTGGTTCGAGCGTCGCCGACTGGCGCAGCTCGGCATCGGTGGTGATCCGGCCGTAGATGTCGACGGCCAGATCACTGTTCTCTGGGGCCCCGGCGATGGAGACCAGCACCGAGAAGTCACCGTCGGGGGAGACCTCGCGGGTCTGGGCCACGAGCCGCAGGGCCGGTATCGGTTCGCTCTGCCCCCGAACGACCGGGGGCTGTTGCACGGTTTGGATCGGTGAGGCGGCCACCGGAGCGGCCAACGACCCACCGAGCACGACGACGGTGGCCAGCGTGGCGCCCAGTCGGCGCAGAGCCCGGTTCACGTGGCTGGTTGGAGGTCGAGGCTCAGCACCGTCAGACCGTCAGGTTCCGGTACGAAGCCGCACGAGACGTACAGCTGGTAGGCCCCGGTGTTGATGGTCTGCGTGTTGACCACTGCCACGCGGCAACCGGTCTGTCGCAACCAGACGAGGGCATCGATCACCAAGGAGCGGCCGATGCCTCCGCGGTGACGTCGTGGGTCGACGGCCAGTCGCTGGAGGTAGCCCCG
>JBDTBS010000025.1:0-10705 GCA_039924035.1 Aquihabitans sp.
ACGCGCCCGCCGCCCGTGCGGAGGTCGGGTGGGCGCTGGCCCGGCTGACTCGGGGCGTCGCCGTGGCCCAGGTAGCTGATGCCGTCGGGTTCAGTCGGCGGCGCCTCTCGACGGTGATCCGTGACGAGACGGGCGTGTCACCAAAGCAGTGGGGGCGCATTGCCCGCTTCGAACGCAGCAAGGACCTGATCGTCACCGCAAGGCGATCCGGCGACGCCACGCTGGCCGACACCGCTGCTGCCACCGGCTACGCCGACCACGCCCACCTCACCCGGGAGTGGCGTGAGATGGCCGGCTGCAGCCCGACCGCGTGGCTGGCTGAAGAGTTCCCGAACCTTCAAGCCCTCGAGGTCGACCTCGGGTGACACTGAACCCGTCGATCAGATGCGACGACGAGACCACGACACGAGGAGACCCACGATGACCATCGGACTCTGGCAGACCCTGCGCTGCGACGACGCCGACGCCGAGATCGCCTGGCTGATCGCCATCGGCTTCACCGAGCATGGCGTGTTCCGCAGCGACGAGGACGAGACGATCGTCGAGCACGCCCAACTGGTCTGGCCAGGCGGTGGCGGCGTGATGCTCGGCTCCCACCGCGACGGCACCGAGTGGAAGCAGGGCACCGGCAACGCCGGGACCTACCTGGTCACCGACGACCCCGAAGGTCTCTACGCGTCGGCCGTCGCCGCTGGCGCCACCAGCGTGATGGAACCGACCGAGCAGCACTACGGCGGTCGCGACGCGATCGTTCGAGATCCGGAAGGCAACCTCTGGTCCTTCGGTGACTACGCCCCCGTTTGACCGAGCGCTGACCCTTTCAGCTGGCGAGCCTGGAGGACGTCACTGACCGGTCGTCAGATCTGCCGGTCGACGCCGTCCCAGTAGGGGTCGCGGAGCTTGCGCTTGATGAGCTTGCCGTTGGGTTCGCGGGGGAGGTCGTCGGTGAAGTCGATGCTCTTGGGCAACTTGAACTTGCCCATGCGGGTCCCGGCCCAGGTGAGGATGTCGGCCACCGTCTCGTCGTTGGCTTCGAAGCCGTCGTGCAGTTCCACCACGGCCTTGATCTCCTCGCCCCAGTCGGCGTTGGGGATGCCGAAGACGGCCACGTCCTGGACTGCCGGGTGGTTGATCAGCTCACCCTCGATCTCGGCCGGGTAGATGTTGGCGCCACCCGAGATGATCATGTCGCTCTTGCGGTCACGCAGGAACAGGTAGCCATCTTCGTCGAGCTCACCGAGGTCGCCCACGGTGAAGAAGTTCTCGATCCGGTTGGCCTTGGTCTTGGCTGAATCGCCCTTGTACTCGAAGTCGGCCATGAGCTGCATGTAGACGGTGCCGATCTGGCCCGGGCCGAGTTGGTGGCCCTCTTCGTCGTAGATGCGGATGGCGCTGCCGGGCCAGGGGAGGCCGACCGAACCGGGCTTCGCCTTCCACTCGGCTGCCCCGATGACGGTGCCGCCGCCCTCGGTGGCCGCGTAGTACTCCTGGATGATGTCGCCCCACCAGTCGATCATCCGATGCTTGATCTCGGGCGGACAGGGGGCGGCGCCGTGGACCATGTTGCGCAACGACGACATGTCGTAGCTGGCCCGCACGTCTTCGGGTAGGTCGAGGAGACGCACGAATTGGGTAGGCACCATGTGGCTATAGGTGACCCCATGGTCCTGGATCAGCCGCAAGGTCTCCTCGGGCATCCATTTGTCCATGAGCACCACGGTGTGCCCGAGGTGGAGCGCATTGCACGTCCACATCAGGACCGCGGTGTGATAGAGCGGCGAGACCGTGAGGTGCACGTGACCATCTTGGGGAGCGATGCCGAAGACGTTCGGTAGGTAGGCCAAGAGCTCGCCCATGTCGCTGGGGTCGATCTCGAACAGGCCCCGCTTCACCCCCTTGGGCTGGCCGGTTGTTCCCGACGTGTAGTGCATGGCCCCACCGGTGGTCCGGCCCTCGGGAGTGGCGGACGGCTGGCCGTCGGTGAGCTCGGCCACCGGTCGGAACCCGTCGATGGTCCCGACTGCGAACGCAGCATCGGCGGGAAACCCGGTCTCGGCCAACGCGGCGATGGCGGTGTCGGCGAAGCGCTCGTGGGCCACGAAAGCCTTGGCTCCGCTGTTGCTCAGTATGTAGGCCACCTCGGGGCCCACCAGGTGGTGGTTGATCGGGGTGAAGTACAGGCCGATCTGGAGCGCACCCAGGTAGAGTTCGATCAGCTCGACCGAGTTGGGCAGCAGCACCGCAACGGTGTCGCCGGTCCCCAAGCCGAGAGCCCGAAACCCGTGAGCGGCCCGGTTGGCCCGGTCGAGCAGCTCGCCGGCAGCGACCTCGGTCCCGTCGGGACCCACCAAGGCCAAGCGGTCACGTTGTGCTTCAGCCAATCGCCAGAATCCGAGGTCTCCCATGGTCGGGACTGTACGACACAACTGAAACGTGTTCTACCTACCGGCCCTCTGGCCCCGCCGAACCAGCTGAGGCCGCTACGGCGGAGATTCTTACTAGAACGCGTTCTAGTAAGGTCCGCGACACATCACGATCAAGGTTCACAAAAGGAGTCCGCCATGCGCGCAGCCGTGCTGCTCAACACCGGAGACGAGGAGCTCGTCCTCGTCGACGACATCGAGGTGCTGCCCCCCGGGCCCACCGACGTGACCATCAAGATCGAAGCCACTGGCGTATGCCACTCCGACCTTCATGCCATGAACGGGTCCCTGCCGCAGGGCGCGCCCTTCGTGCCCGGCCACGAGGGTGCAGGCATCATTTCCGAGGTCGGCTCCGACGTGACCGACCTGGCTGTGGGAGACCACGTAATCGTGGCTTGGTCGCCGCCGTGCGGGAAGTGCCAGAGCTGCATCGAGCGCAAGCAGCCCCACCTGTGCGTGATGATCCAGTTCGCCATTGCTGGCCTGCCCCGCTTCAAGCGCGGTGACGAGGACATCTTCGGCATGGCTGGTACCGGTACCTTCGCCGAGTACATGACGGTCCCCCAAGAGGCGGCCATCAAGATCGATGACGATGTGCCCTTCGACATTGCGTCGCTCATCGGCTGCGGGGTCAGCACCGGCGTTGGCGCTGTCATCAACACCGCCAAGGTCGAGCCCGGTTCGTCGGTCGTCGTCTTCGGTTGCGGCGGCGTGGGCATATCGGCCATTCAGGGAGCCCACATAGCGGGCGCCGCCATCATCGTGGCCGTCGACCTCGTCGACTCGAAGCTCGAACAGGCCAAGGAACTCGGTGCCACCCACGCCTGCAAGCCCGAGGACCTGGCTGCGCTCCAGGCCGAGCTCACCGGTGATGGCTTCGACTACGCCTTCGAGGCCATCGGCGTTCCAGCCGTCATGCGCCAAGCCTACGACGCCACCCGCCGGGGCGGCACCGTCTGCGTGATCGGCGTCGGTGGCATGGATCAGGAAGTGTCGTTCAATGCCTTCGAGATCTTCTTCTCCGAAAAGAACTTCATGGGTAGCTACTACGGCTCGGTCGACGTGCGCTCCGACTTCCACCGCATGCTGCGCCTCTGGAAGGCTGGCCAGCTCAACCTGGAAGGCATGATCTCCAAGCGCATGAAGATCGACGACATCAACGATGCCTTCACCGCCATGAAGAACGGCGAGACCATCCGCACGGTCATCACCTTCTGACGTGTAGCTGACCAACGGCAGCGTCTCTGATACCGGCCCCCACCACGGTGGGGGCCGGTGCGCGTCCAACCGCGGATTGCAGGAATTGAAACGTGTTCTAGTGTGCCGACCGTGACGGATCGCACAGAACCAGGTGCCGACATCCTCTCGGCTCCCCTCATCATCGAGTACCCGTTCAAGCTCACGACCGGACCGGTCATCGGCGCCTTCCTCACCGGTCTGCGCGAGAAGGTGCTGGTGGGATCGAAGGCCCTCGACGGTCGCGTCATCGTGCCCCCCGCTGAGTTCGACCCGGTGACCGGCGAAGACCTCACCGAACTGGTCGAGGTCGGTCCCGCCGGTGAGATCACCACGTGGGCCTGGGTGACCAGCCCCCACGAGAAGCACCCGCTCGACCAGCCGTTCGCATGGGCACAGATCCGCCCCGACGGCGCCGACACATCGATGCTGGGAGCGGTGGCTGCCGATTCGATGGACGCGGTGCGTACCGGCCTGCGGGTCCGCCCGGTGTGGGCCGAAGAACGCGAAGGCCACATCAACGACATCGCCCACTGGGTACTCGAAGCAGGAGAAGCCTGATGGCCGACGCACGCCAGATCACCCTCCCGGCGTCGTTGCGCGGCGTGGAACCGGTCCGCAGCGTCCGCACCCCAGCCCAGCTCGACTACGAGTTCACCGCCGGCGATGCCAACACCCGATTCCTGCGGGGCATCACCCAGAAGCGCATCATCGGTCAGAAGGCCCCCGGCGGACGGGTCTACGTGCCGCCCCGCGGCGCCGACCCAGAACTGGGTCAACCCACGCCCATCGAGGTGGAGGTGGCCCAGGTGGGCACGGTCACGTCGTTCTGCGTGGTCAACCTTCAGTTCTACGGCTCGGTCATGGAGATCCCCTACGTGAGCGCCCTGATCCTGCTCGACGGCGCCGACCTGTCGGTCATGCACTTGATTCAAGAGATACCCGCTGACCAGGTCCGCATCGGCATGCGGGTAGAAGCGGTGTGGCGTGACGACGAAGACCTCGAACCCACGATGGAGTCGATCAAGTGGTTCCGCCCCACCGGCGAACCCGACGACGTCGACGTGCGCATCCCCGGCGAAGACCACGGGACAGGCCTAGGGAGTTGGCCCGGGGGAGTGGCCCCCACCGAGGCCCTCATCCGCAACCCCCGCACTGGTGAAGGAGGTGAGCGCTGATGCGCGACGTCGCTGTCATCAGCTTCGCCCAGACGCCCATGCGGCGTCGGGTGGAGGAGCTCAACGAGGTCGAGATGCTCATGCCGGCCATCCACGACGCTCTGCGCCAGGTCGACATGACCATCGACGACATCGGCTTCACCTGCTCGGGCTCCACCGACTACCTGGCCGGCACTGCCTTCAGCTTCGTGTCGACCCTCGACGGTGTCGGCCCGTGGCCGCCCATCCAGGAGAGCCACGTGGAGATGGACGGCGCCTGGGCCCTCTATGAGGCTTGGGTGAAGCTCCAGATCGGTGAGATCGACACCGCTCTGGTCTACGGCTACGCCAAGTCGTCGCCCGGCGATCTCCCCATGGTCCTGACCCGTCAGCTCGACCCGATCACCATGGGCCCGTTGTGGCCCGACTCGGTCAGCATGGCCGCCCTCCAGGCTCGGTCGTTGCTCGATGCCGGCAAGGCCACCGAGGAGCAGTTCGCCGAGGTGGCAGCTCGCAGTCGACGGGATGCGCTCGACAACCCCAATGCCCAACTGGCATGGGATCGATCGGTGGCCGACGTCCTGGCCGAGGACTACCTGGTGGCCCCGCTGCGGCGCAGCGACTGCGCCCCCATCACCGACGGTGCCGCCGCCATCGTGTTGGCCGCTGGCGATGTGGCCCGCTCGAAGGTGACCCGCCCGGCTTGGATCCGCGGCATCGATCATCGCGTCGAGCCGATCCATCTCGGCCTGCGCGACCTCACCGTCAGCGAATCCACCCGCATCGCCGCGGAGAAGGCCGGTGTGGCCGACGGACCCGTCGACGTAGCCGAACTGCATGCCCCGTTCACCTCGCAGGAGCTGATACTGGCCGAGGCACTGGGTCTCGGAGCCGAGACCACCATCAACCCGTCGGGTGGCGCGTTGTCGGCCAACGCCATGATGACCGCCGGACTGATCCGCATCGGCGAGGTGGCCAACCGCATCTCGTCGGGCGACGCCAACCGAGGCGTGGCCCACGCCACCAGCGGACCCTGTCTGCAACAGAACCTCGTGTGCGTGCTGGAAGGTGAAAGCTGATGGGCAAGCAACGAGTCGCCGTCGTCGGCATCGGTCAGACCAAGCACCAGGCCACCCGGGGCGACGTCTCCATGGCCGGTCTCGTACGGGAAGCCGCACAGCGGGCTCTCATCGATGCCCACATGACTTGGGTCGACGTGGATGCCGTGGTCATCGGCAAGGCCCCCGACTTCTTCGAGGGGGTGATGATGCCGGAACTGTTCCTGGCCGACGCGCTGGGCTGCACCGGCAAGCCGCTGTTTCGGGTCCACACCGCCGGCTCCGTTGGCGGATCCACCGCCATCGTGGCCAGCCAACTGATCGAGGCCGGCATCCACGAACGGGTGCTCACCGTCGCTTTCGAGAAGCAGTCTGAGAGCGAAGCCATGTGGGCTCTTTCGCTGCCCATCCCGTTCACGCCGCCCTTGCATGCCGGTGCCGGTGGCTACTTCGCCCCTCACATTCGCAGCTACATCCGGCGGGCCAAGGCCCCCGACCACATAGGCATGCTGGTTGCTCTCAAGGACCGCCAGAACGGGTTGAAGAACCCCTATGCCCACCTCCACGAGCCCGACATCACCTTCGACTCCATCAAGGAGTCGATGATGCTGTGGGATCCGATCCGCTACGCCGAGACCTGCCCGTCGTCCGACGGGGCCTGTGCCCTCGTGCTCGGATCGGAGGCAGTGGCCGATGCCGCGGCTTCCGACGGCCGGCCCCCGGCCTGGATCAAGGGCACGGCCATGCGCTCCGAGCCGACCTTGTCGGCCGAACGAGACACGGTCCTCCCGCTGGCCGGAGCCCTGTGCGCCGCCGACGTCTACCGGCAGGCGGGGATCACCAACCCTCGCAAGGACGTGGACTGCGTCGAGATGTATGTGCCCTTCTCGTGGTTCGAGCCCATGTGGCTGGAGAACCTGGGCTTCGCTGAACCGGGCGACGGCTGGAAGATGACCGAAGACGGGGTCACCGCCCTCGCCGGCGACCTACCGGTCAACATGTCGGGCGGCGTGTTGTGCACCAACCCGATCGGTGCATCAGGCATGCTCCGCTTCGCCGAGGCCGCCATGCAGGTGCGGGGGACCGCCGGCGACCACCAAGTGGACGGGGCCCGCACCGCGGTCGGCCATGCCTACGGCGGCGGTAGCCAGTTCTTTGCCATGTGGGTAGTGGGCGCCGAAAAGCCCTGACCCGTCAAAACCAGCGAAACGGCGTAGATTCTGGTCGTCAGACAACCAATATCTACGCCGTTTCGGGTAGTTGGAGAGCTAGGCCTTGTCGCCGTGGCGGGCCGAGGCCGTGGCCTTGGCCGGCGACTCGTCCATCTTGTCGGGCCAATAGGGCGGCGGGTACACGGTGCGCTCAGGGCCGTCGATCACGGTCTCGGTCTCGGCGTAGAACTGCGAGTACCACTTGCGGAACTTCATGAACGGGCCGTCGTTGTCGATGAGGGCCGGCCGGGTCAGGTGGGCCTTGTGCTCCCAGATGGGCATGTCCTCGGCGAACTGCTTGTCGACCTCGGCTGCGAACGCGTCTCCCACCGACGAGTTGATGCCCTCGTCGCCCAGGCTGCGCACATAGGAGTTGAAGCGAGTTTCGGTGGTGTTGGCATCGATTGGCGTGGAGGCCGTCATCAGCAGGGTGTCGATGATGCCGCTGAAGCGGACCACACTCACGCCAGGGCCGTTGGCAGTGGCATCGATGCGGCCGTCGACCACCCCTCGCGGGGTCGGGAACTTCTGGCTGGACTCCATGATCGCCCGGTGGCCTTCGGGTTCGTAGCGCTCGATCACGGGGACCTCGGCCACGTTGTGCACGTAGCGGAAGTGGGCGGAGTCGACGGAGTTCTCGGCCATCTCCTGGATACCGGCCTGGACCACGTGGTTGGTGCGCTTGGGACCGCTGAACTCACCGCTGGTGATGTCGTCGACCACGTCGATCTCCCACGTGGGCTCGGCGCCATCGGGGTGGTACCAGGCGTAGACGAACCCGTTCCGCTCCATGGTGGGATAGGTGGGAATCTTGGCCCGCTTGTTGGTGCGGTTCGAGTACGGGATCTCGGTGTTGCAACCCTCCCCGTCGAACTTCCAGCCGTGGAAGGGACAGACCAGTTCGCAGCCTTCGACGGTGCCACCGTGGCCCAGGTGGGCTCCGAGGTGCGGACAGAAAGCGTCCTGCACGTGGGCCTCGCCGGACTCGTCGCGCCAGAGCACCAGATGGGACTCGAAGTAGTACGCAGCCTTCGTGTCGCCCACCGCGAGGTCGGGCGACTCGGCCACCGCGAACCAACCCGAAGGCATCTGGAACGGGTAGCGGCTGGGTGTGCTGGGACTGGTGGACATTGAGGAACCTCGAGTCGCCGGGCGGGCAAAACTAGAACAGGTTCTATTATAGGGGCATCGATGGCCGGGCGAACAGGCTTGATGGTCGGGAGTACCGTGCGGCCATGGCTGATGACGACCTCAAACTCGGACTCCACCTCGGGTACTGGTTCGCCGGGCCCACGCCGGGAGCAGCAGAGATGGTGGCCGCGGCTGAAGACCTCGGTTACGACTCGGTGTGGACCGCGGAGGCCTACGGGTCCGACTGCTTCACCCCGCTGTCGTGGCATGGATCCAACACCTCGAAGGTTCGTCTCGGAACTGCGGTGTGCCAGATGTCGGCCCGCACCCCGGTGGCCACGGCCATGTCGGCTCTCACCCTCGACCACCTCAGCAATGGCCGGGTCATCCTCGGTCTCGGGGCCTCTGGTCCTCAGGTGGTCGAGGGTTGGTACGGCGAGAAGTATCCGAAGCCGCTGGCTCGCACCCGTGAGTACGTTTCGATCGTGCGACAGGTGCTGGCCCGTAAAGGACCCGTCGAACATCAGGGCGAGCACTTCCAGTTGCCCAACCTGGGGGAGGGAACCACCGGCCTCGGCAAGCCGCTCAAATCGATCACCCACCCGCTTAGGGCCGATATTCCGATCATGCTCGGTGCCGAAGGCCCAAAGAACGTGGCCCTCACCGCAGAGATCGCCGACGGCTGGCTGCCCATCTTCCTGTCGCCACAGCTCGACACCTACTACCGCGAGTGCCTGGAAGAGGGCTTCGCCCGCCCCGATGCCCGCCACACCAGCCTCGACACCTTCGAGATCCCCAACATGGTCAACATCGTGGTGGGCGACGACGTGGAAGCCTGCGCCGACCTGGTGCGCATGCACCTCGGGTTCTACATCGGCGGCATGGGGGCCAAAGAGGTCAACTTCCACGCCAACGTCTTTGCCCGCATGGGCTACGGCGACGAGGTCGACGAGATCCAGGATCTGTTCCTGGCTGGTCGCAAGGACGAGGCCTTCAAGCGCATCCCGTTGGCCCTGGTGGAAGATGTCTCCATGGTCGGCCCGCTCGACAAGGTCCGTGAGGAACTGAACGAGAAGTGGCGCAAGACGGCCATGACCACCCTGCTGGTCAGCGGTACCGCCGACCACCTCCGCGTGGTATCAGACCTGGTCAACGGCTGAGCCGTCTACGCCGATTCGCTGGTTTTAGAAGGGGTCGGGTTGGTGGGTGCGGGCTACGGCGGCCTGGAAGCGGCGCAGGCGTTCGTGGGCCACGGTGACCCGGCGGGCATCGGTGGTGTCGGCCAGGGCCCGGGCCGCCTCTTCGAGTACGTGGCTGGTCCCCGGGCCGGTGAGCCAGGTGGTGAGTTGGGCCGCGGCGGGGGCGTTGCCGGGAAACAGTTCGGCCACGGTGGCGGGGAAGTCGGGACGCAACGGGCTGTTCGACATCAACAGGACCAGGTGGCCGGTGGCTGCCCGTCGGTGCGGGTGCGGGGTGATCGGGCTGAGGGCGTCGTGCCACTCGTCGAAGAAGGGGGTGAGGTCGGCAATGCCGTCGGCAGTGGGACGCAACCAACGGTGGGCCACGTGGGCGGGCCGGGGGGCCGACCGCAGCAGACAGGCCCACTCGGCTCGCAGGAACTCGCGGATGGTGGTCACCTGGTAGGTGGGCCAATCGGGCCAACCAGCCCACCGCAGCTTGGCCCACAGGAGCCCACGGTCGAGTGGCAACTGCTGAGCGGCAGCCAGATCCAGTGCCCGGGGGGCTACGCGGCGGATGTCGTCGGGTCCGCCCCAGGTGGTGCCGGCCTTGAGCACGAAACGGGCCACCAGCGACGGTGGAAGCGACCGGACAGGACCGCTGAGCGCCGCCAGGTCTTCGTTGGTGACCGTCGGTGAGTGGCGGGGCATGGCCGCGTCGAAGGGAACGCCATCGAAGGCAACGTAGAGCTGCTCGAGCGCGTCGGCCCGCGCGGTGACGGGATCTTCAGGGCGGTAGGTGCGGTCTTGGAGCACGTCGGGGGCAGGCATCGTGGCAGCACTTGGTGGAGGGATGGGCGGATTCGAATCTACCGACCGCATCGGGGTCGCCACCCACCGCCCACCGGATCTGGTGATTGATCAGGAGCCAACGGGCCCGGCACTAGGGTTTCGCCAGACAGCGACGGTCGGGCCACCGCCCGCCCACCAGTAGATGTAGCCCGGTTCGCCGTGGCCAACGGGGTGCGTCGTTTCCGATCACCAAAGGGAGTTCGTATGGCCAGCGTCACCTTTGACGCAGTGACCAAGCGCTACGGAGAGGTCATGGCGGTCGACTCATTCGACCTCGAGATCGCCGATGGCGAATTCATGGTGCTGCTCGGCCCATCGGGTTGTGGCAAGACCACTGCACTGCGGATGATCGCTGGACTGGAGGAGATCACCGAAGGAACGCTGTCGATCGGCGACCGGGTGGTCAACGACATCGACCCGGCTCGGCGTGACATCTCCATGGTCTTCCAGAGCTATGCG
>JBDTBS010000026.1:0-4327 GCA_039924035.1 Aquihabitans sp.
GTACGGGCCACCACCAAGTTGCAGGCCAACTACGAGCGGTCCAATCAGGTGGTCCCCGGTGTTCCGTCGTCGGCACCCACCTCATGGCTGGGGTCACACGATCCTGAGGCCCGAATGCACCGCCGCCTGGTCGAGGCCATGAAGGCCCTGCGAGCCAACCAGTCGTTCGACCAGGACGGGGGGTTGCTGGATCTGCGCGTGGAGTTGGAGCAGCAGGCCGTGGCCATCGATGCCGAACTGGTGGCCACTGCGGCTTTGCCGTTGGCCCTGCGTCAGGAGCCGCTCCAGACCCTGGCTGGAGCCGTGGAAACCATCGAGCACGCGGTGGCCGGTCTGGCCACCACGTCGGCCGCCGAGGTCGGTGAGCGGCTCCAACGGGTGCTGGAAGATCTTCGCTTCCGTACCAGCACGGTGGCCCAGGCCCGAGCGGCTCTCGATGAGATAGATGCCGCTAGTGGCGACGTCGATCAGGAGGGCCAGACACAGCCTCCGCCAGCGACTGACCCTGGCTCCACCCCGGGGCCCATGCCCGGTTCGTCGCCGAGTTAGCGCTTGGCGATTCGGAGGCCGTCGGCCTCCGCGCCCTCGGCATTCGCGTAGCAACGGTCGGGGCTGGTGCGCTCGTAGGCCGACATGCCCGGAAGGTGGAAGATTCCGCTTCGAAGATTGGCCTTGATGGGGTAGCCATCGGGGCAGGCCCCCGCGACGGGCGCTGACCACGGCGGCGATCGCACTGGTTCGACCAGCTCGACCTCTGCCGACTCGGCCTCGACCAGTTCGATCTCCACCGGTCCTGGCACGACCAGTTCGATCTCTGCTGGTTTCGCCTCGACCAGTTCGATCTCCACTGGTCCTGGCACGACCAGTTCGATCTCTGCCGGGCGGGCTGGTCCGACCGGTCGGTCGAAGGTCCGAGTGGGGCTGCCCCGCAGGCCACGGATGACCCGGACGACGATGGCCCCCACGAGCAAGAACCCTAGAAGTCGGCGAATACGTGATCCCGTCACGAAAAGCACCCTACAAGCCGTGTTCGTGACCGCCGGTCGATGTTGCTCAGCGGGTGGCGGGCATCCAGTCGGGACGGGTGGCCTCGAAGGCGACGATGTCTGACTCCAGGTCGAGCGTGATGCCGATGTCGTCGAGCCCGTTGAGCAACCGGTGCTGGATGGAATCATCGAGCGGGAACGAGGCCGTGAGTCCGATGGCGGGGGCCTCGAGGGTGCGGCGGGCCACATCGATGGTGATCTCGAGAGTCGGGTCGGCTGCGACTGCGGCCATGAGCTGGGACCCCACCTCGGCATCGACCACCACGGGGATCAGACCGTTCTTGGTGGAGTTGTTGCGGAAGATGTCGCCGAAGCGTGGCGAGATGACCGCCTGGAAGCCGTATTGCTGGATGGCCCACACGGCATGCTCACGAGAGGAGCCGGTGCCGAAGTTGGGGCCAGCGATGAGGATCGAGGCCCCTGCGTACTGCTCCTGGTTCAGCACGAAGTCGCGGTCGTCACGCCACTCGGAGAAAAGGCCCTTCTCGAAGCCGGTGCGTTCGACCTGCTTCAGCCAATCGGACGGGATGATCTGGTCGGTGTCGACGTCGGAGCGGTCGAGGGGCACGGCCGTGCCGGAGATGATGTGAACGGGGTCCATGGTGGGTTCCTGGTGGTTCGGTGGGGTTGGGCGCGAGTGGGGCTACAGGTCGGCGGGGGTGGCGAAGTGGCCGGCGATGGCCGTGGCCGCAGCCACCGCGGGAGAGACGAGGTGGGTTCGACCACCCCGACCCTGGCGACCTTCGAAGTTGCGATTGCTGGTGGAGGCGCACCGCTCACCAGGAGCCAGCTTGTCGGGGTTCATGGCCAAGCACATTGAGCAGCCCGGGTCTCGCCAGTCGAAGCCGGCTTCCATCAACACCGTGTGCAGCCCTTCGGCCTCGGCCTGCTGCTTCACAGCCCATGAGCCGGGAACCACCAGCGTGCGTAGACCCGAGGACACCCGGCGACCCCGGGCCACGTCGGCCACGGCTCGCAGGTCTTCGATGCGACCGTTGGTGCACGAGCCGATGAACACGGTATCGACGGCCACGTCCTTGAGAGACGTGCCCGCGGTGAGGCCCATGTACTCGAGGGCCCGCTCGGCGGCGTCGCGCTCGGTGCTGTCGGTGAAAGACGACGGATCGGGGACCCGGCCATCGATGGGGGCCACCTGGCCGGGGTTGGTGCCCCAGGAGACGTGGGGGAAGATCTCGGCGGCATCGAGGACGACCTCCTTGTCGAAGGTGGCCCCTTCGTCGGTGGGGAGGGTCTTCCAGTAAGCAACGGCCTCGTCCCAGGCTTGGCCGGTGGGGGCGTGGGGGCGGCCCTGGATGTAGTCGAAGGTGGTCTGGTCGGGGGCGATGAGGCCGGCCTTGGCCCCGGCTTCGATCGACATGTTGCAGACCGTCATGCGGCCTTCCATGGACAGGTTGCGGATGGCCGAACCGCGGTACTCGGCGATGTGGCCGATGCCGCCGCTGGTACCGATGCGTCCGAGGATGGCCAGGATGACGTCTTTGGCGGTACTGCCGAAGGGCAAGTCGCCGTCGACGGTGATGGAGAGGGTCTTGGCCGGCTGCTGCGGCAGGGTCTGGGTGGCCAGAACGTGTTCGACCTCGCTGGTACCGATCCCGAAGGCCAAGGCCCCGAAGGCCCCGTGGGTGGAGGTGTGCGAGTCGCCGCAGACGATGGTCATGCCCGGCTGGGTGTATCCCTGCTCGGGGCCGATGATGTGGACGATGCCCTGCCCGGGGGTGTTCATCGGGTGGATGGTGATGCCGTACTCGGCGCAGTTGGCCCGGAGTGTCTCTACCTGCTTGCGTGAGACAGCGTCGGCGATCGGGAGATGGGTATCGGCGGTGGGGACGTTGTGGTCCTCGGTGGCGAGGGTGAGCTCGGGGTGGCGGACACCACGCCCGGCCAGGCGAAGACCATCGAACGCCTGCGGGCTGGTGACCTCGTGGACCAGGTGGAGATCGATGAACAGGAGATCGGGTTCGCCGTCCTGGCGGGACACCACGTGGGCATCCCAGACCTTCTGGCTGAGCGTCTTTGGTGCGGTCATCGGAGGTTCCTTGGTGTGGCGGGCCGAGAGGCGGATCGGTCGACTTGCGTGTCTCAACATCTGGGACAACGATGTCAACTGATGGAACACACGGTAAGCGGTGTCGGCGTGCTGGACAAGTCGGTGGCTGTGCTCAGCGCGGTGGCCGATGCGGCCACCCCGCGGTCGCTCGGCGACCTGGTGTCGTCCACTGGCCTACCAAAGGCCACAGTGCACCGGTTGGCCGTGGCCCTCGAGTCACACGGCCTACTGCGCCGGGATGGCTCTGGCGCGTTCCTGTTGGGGCTGCGCATGATCGGCCTCGGCCGCGCCGCGACCGAGGCCTGGCCGGTTGTCGATGTGGCCCGAGCCCCCGTCGGCGAACTGCGCCGTGAGACCGGTGAGAGTGCCCAGCTCTACGTGCGGGAGGGTGAAGAGCGGGTCTGTGTCCTATCGCTCGAATCGGGTCACGAGCTGCGCACCATCGTGGCCGAAGGGGCCCGCTTGCCAGTCGGGTTGGGTTCGGCCGGCCGGGTGTTGTCCGGCGAGCCTTCTACCTCGGGCTGGGTGGCGAGCCTGGGAGAGCGTGCCCCCGGGGTTGGCTCGGTCAGCGCACCGGTGGTGGATGGCCATGGTCAGGTGGTGGCTGCCGTCGGGGTATCGGGCCCGTTGGAGCGGCTGGGTGGTGACCCAGGTGGGCGCTATGGCGACGCGGTTCGTCGAGCAGCCGAACGGATCTCCGCAGGACTGATTCAAGGAATCAAGGTTCGCCCAACGCGTCCATGACCGGGAGGATGTGGTCGAGCGGTCGAGAACTGGCTGGCCACAGAGCGACATGGTCGGCACCAGCAGATCGGAAGGCCTGGACCTGGTCGGCCACGTGCTCGGCGGTGCCGGTCAACAGCACGGGGGCGAAGGCCTGGGCCGGCAACTTGTAGGTCTGGCTCAACCAGGCCAGTGGCGCGTCGGCGTCTTCGACGCCTTCTACGGCGATGACCAGACCTACCCCACGAGCGAACTGTTCGGGGTTGCGGCCTGCGGTCTCGAGGTCGGCGGTGAGCAAGTCCTGTTGCTTGGCGAACCACGACAGGGGCGTGAGGTGGGGGATCCAACCCTCGGCCAGAGTGGCGGCCCGGCGTCGAGCTCGCTCGCTGCGGCCACCGACCCACACCGGCAGGTTGCGGGCCGGGGCCATGGTCAGGTCACCGGCCTGTGCCCAAGCCCGTCGAAGCTCGACGATGCCTTCGTCCAGCAG
>JBDTBS010000027.1:0-3534 GCA_039924035.1 Aquihabitans sp.
AGCAGCCTCTGAAGTAGCGAACGATCTGGCAGAGTTCGCCATGGCCGCGCTCGCCGAGAAGCTCGGGCCGGTGTCGGTCCCAGCCGAGTCGGGCCATCCCAGCGATGCCGTGGTCGAGGTCGACGGCCGTGAGCTCGACGTGTCGTTCAAGACGACCACCTACGCCACCGTGGGCCGGCTCGAACAGATGAAGCGAGACGACGCTGGTTCTGGAGGCGGAGCGGTCCTCGTCGTCGCTGATCGGATCAACGCCCCTGCCCGCGAAGCCATCGAAGACATCGGATGGGGCCACCTCGAAACCAGCACCGGCAAGCTCTTCCTCCGAGCCCCCGGAATCCGCATCGACACGACCGTGTCCCCGCTCGAAGCCGGCCCCGCGAACAGTCCGATCGGTGTGATCGGCCGCACCGGGCAAGTCCTGGCCTATGAGATCCTGCGTCGCCACTACGACGGCGACCCCAAGCCGATCCTCACCTCGACCTCCAAAGAGGAGTTCGACCTGGCCCGGTCATCGACGAGCGATGCCATGCGAGCGCTGGCCGCCGCCGACCTCGTCACCTCCATGGGAACGCCCGCCCTCCCCGACCTCTTCTGGGAGCTGGCCAAAGTGTGGGCTCCAGCTGACCGACGATGGCTGGCCAGTGCGCCCGATCCCAAGGACTGGATCTCACCTGCCGATACCGAGGCCCCCACCTGGTATCTCGGAGGCACCGAAGCCGCAATCGTGCACGGCGCACCAGCAGTCGGAGCTGGCGAGGGAACCGTCGAGCTATACGTGCCCGGGTCCGTCGTGTTGTCCACCGCCACCCGCCGCTACGGCGCAGCCGACCCCATCAGCGCCGTCGCATCGGTGGCGGTGCCATCGGCTCACCAGGTCATCAACCCCCGACACAATTCAGCCAAGCGCCACCACCGCGGCTGGCCGGTCGTTCACCCCGTCGCTGCGGCCCTCGACCTCGCCGCCCACGGGGATGCTCGATCCCAGCAGATCCTCGACGAATGGCACCCCCAGGGCCAGGCGGTCTGGCATGACCACTGAACATCCAACCGTCACCCTCACCGGTGACTCGATGGTCCCCCTCGTGGCCGCCGCCGCAGCCCTCGAAGCCGACGACGTGCCACCGTTCGCCATCATCGGCGGTGTTGCCGTGGCCGTTCGTCTCGGGCGATCGCTTCGGGCAACCGCAGACCTCGACACGGTCACCGACTACCGGTACTCGCCCACTGCCTTGGAGATCCTCCAACGACGAGCCGACTCCGAGATCGATCCCGATGATCCGCACACCATCACCCTGGCCGGTACCGAGATCGAGTTCCAGGGCGTCGTCGCGGTTACCGACGCAGAGATCGAGCACCTCGAGCCGAAGAACCTGTTGTACATCGCCGGGCACGCCCACGCCCTGACGACCGCAACCATCGTCCGGATCCGCGCTACGGGTGCCAGCGAACCTGTCGAGGCCAATGTTCCCGTCGCCACGACCGGCGCGCTCGTGGCCATGAAGCTCCACGCCTACCTCGACCGGAGACCTTCATCCGGTCTCGACAAGCGGCCCGGCGATCTCTGGGACCTCTACAGCCTCCTGCTGTTCTCTGCCTCAGAGGCAGCGAGCGGCCTCGCCAGCGCCAGCCCACTACTGCGCAACGCCGTGGCCACCACGCTCCGCGAGCAACTGATCGACAACGCCACCCGCGCCCGAACCGTGCTCCGCAGCTCCAATGATGACCGCTACCAGGCCATCACCGCAGCCGAACTCGAACACGTCGCCACCGACCTCCTCCAAAGGATCCGCTCCTGACCGTGTCAGCGGTCGGGTAGCAACCCACCGCCGCCCTGATTCAGGAGGTGATCACTTCTTGCGCCGCGTCGAAATCAGCCGCCCCTCGCCCACAATTGACCTCGTGCTGCGTGTAGTACCCAACAGGGACTCCTTGAACAGGCTCCTAGGGTGAACTGATGCGAGTCGTAGGCGTCCAAGAACCAGGCGGTCCAGAGGCATTGCGGGTGGTGGAGATCCCGGAACCCGAAGCTGGTCCGGGCGAGATCCTCGTGCGGGTGCGAGCGGCAACGGTGAACCCCACCGACACCTACGTGCGAAACGGTGACCGTCGCGAGTACCAGGAGAAGGCTGGCCCGCCGCCCTACGTGCCTGGAATGGACGTGGCTGGCGTGGTTGAAGCCATCGGTCCCGATACGAAGACCGACCTCACCGTGGGCGACTGGGTCATGGCCATCGTGGTTCCCGACGGGGCCCACGGCGGTTACTCCGAGAAGCTGGCCCTTCCTGCGGGCTCGGTGGTGGCGTCACCGAATGGGGCCAGCCTCGCAGAGGCATCGACGTTGCCCATGAACGGGCTCACCGCTCGGTTGGCACTCGACCTGATGGACCTGAAGGCGGGCCAGACCGTGGCCGTCACCGGGGCGGCCGGCGCTTTCGGCGGCTATGTGGTGCAGTTGGCCAAGGCCGACGGTCTGCGAGTGGTTGCCGACGCGTCCGAAGCCGACGAGGAACTCGTCCGTGGTCTCGGTGCCGACATCGTGGTGCGGCGCGGCGACGACGTGGCCGATCGCATCCGTGCGGCAGTGCCCGAAGGTGTCGACGGCTTGGCCGACGGGGCCGTCCAGAACGAACTGGTACTTCCGGCGATCGCCGATGGAGGATCCATGGCCACGGTCCGAGGGTTCCGCGCCGATACCCCCAGAGGCATCACCATCCACCAGGTGTGGGTACCGACCGTCGCCGAGGACCGCGACCGTCTCGACCGGCTGCGCCAGCAGGTGGAGGATGGCCAGATCACCCTGCGGGTGGCCGACACCATGCCTCTTGCCGACGCGGCCCGAGCCCACGAACGTCTCGAAGCCGGAGGCGTTCGAGGCCGCCTTGTCCTCGAACCCTGACCCAACGCGCATGACGAGCGGCGACCGAACGAGCCCGCCGTTCGTCACCAGTCGCTCTCGCTGCCGAGCAAGTTCAGTCCGAACCCCTGGCCTGACCTCACCATCGCCTGCGCGACCTGCAAACGTTGCTCCTCATAGGCTTTGAGGACTCTCAGCCCCTGATCTCCGACCACTCCGTCGCTCGTCAGTTCACCGAGTGCCTCGGCATCGCCCAGCCCGGTGTCGAAGCCCGCTCCGGTCACCCGCGACGGCACGTGGGCGGCGTCGCCGAGCATGGCGATCCTGCCGCGCACCAGGCGTCGAGGAACATATTCGGTGATGGGGGTGACGATGATGCTGCGCTCGCGCACGCTTTAGCGGACGATCTCGTCCCAAAGCGCCGGCCAGTGCTCAGCCCGACGGTGGATGTCCTCGTACTTGGCGGCGGAGATCTCGTCGTTCAGCAACGAACGTTGAGTGACCGTGCCCACGAGCGATCCGGCCTCTCGCAGGTAGTCGTCGCTGGTGGGGTCGTACCACTGCCAGAAGTATCGACGCGGCTGGTCGTTCGTCTGCGACTCCCCGACGATCATCGAGCCATCGCCATTGGGCAGACCGATCATGTCCCAATGGTCACGATCCTCCTGCCAACCGGGCGC
>JBDTBS010000028.1:0-3026 GCA_039924035.1 Aquihabitans sp.
CCACCTGAGCCCTACCCAAGAGGTTCTTCTCAGGTTGTTCATGGTCTCGAAGGCCTTTTCGCGCCTCGTTGCAGCCTGAAGTAGCTGTTGAGGGTTGCTCGAGGCGTGGTCGAGGGTTGGCCAAACGTGATCGAGGGTTTGATGCAGAAGGTATCTCCGAAAGCAGCACGGGCTCCGATCGAATGTTTCGGATGCTCGAACATCCCCTGCTCAGAAGGGAAGTCGAGGGCTCCCAAGAGCGAGGTCGAGGGTTCGTGGAGAAGGTCGAGGGTTACTCCGGGTAGGCCGCCGCTTGGTCTGATCTTGAGGGAATTCCGGGCTGTGGCCAATCTCTCACAAAGTTGAGTAGGGGATTGGTAACTTTCCTGGCATAGTTGTGTTAGCCCCCTGCTGACCCCTCAGCACTGGCCCCGTCAGGAGCTCTTTGTGACCGATACGACCACCACCACCCCGCTCACACTTCCCGTCCTCCCTCTCCCCAACGGCGTCGTGCTACCCGGGATGGTCCTCACCATCGCCCTGGAAACCGACGAGGCCAAAGCGGCGGTGGCCGCGGCCGGTGACGACGGGCGCATCCTCCTCGTGCCCCGCGTCGACGGCCGTCATTCGTCGGTAGCCACCATCGCCACCGTCGAGTCCCGGGGCGACCTGCCCTCGGGCATCCCTGCTCTGGTCGTGCGAGCCGGCGCCCGGGCCATACTGCGGTCCGGCGTGGCTGGTACCGGATCGGTCCTCTGGCTGGAAGCCGAGCCGGTCGACTCCGAGGTCTCAGATGAGGCCCGGACCCTCGCCATCGAGCTGAAGGCTGCCTTCCGTGCTCTTCTGGAGCAGATGGGTGGTCCCCGCCTGGCCGAGGTACTCCGAGGTATCGATGAACCGTCGGCCCTGGCCGATGCTGCCGGTTGGTGGCCCGATCTCACGATCGAACGCAAGGTGGAATTGCTCGAGACCATCGACGTGGCCGAACGGGTGGCCAAGGTCCTGGCCTGGGTGAAAGAAGCCCTGGCCGAGGCCGAGCTCACCGACCGCATCCGGACCGAGGTCACCGATGGCCTGGAGAAGCAGCAGCGCGACTTCATCCTCCGCCAGCAGATGGCCACCATCCGCAAGGAACTTGGCGAGGACGGAACCGACGAGGAAGGCAGCATCGAGGCCTACCGGGCCCGGGCCGCTGCTCTCGACCTACCTGATCACGTCCGCACCGCCGTAGACCGAGACCTCGACAAGCTCGAGCGGACCAACGAACAGTCCCCCGAGAACGGTTGGATCCGCACCTGGCTCGACACCGTTCTGGAAGTGCCGTGGGGCCAGCGTTCCACCGACCATCTGGACCTCGAGGCCGCCCGAGCCATCCTCGATGCCGACCATCAAGGTCTCGACGACGTGAAGGATCGCATCGTCGAAGATCTGGCCGTGCGCAAGCTCCGCGCCGAACGAGGCCTGGATGCGCCATCGCCTCGCCCGGCCACCGATGAGGTCGTCGACGAGCCCTCTTCCGACGACACCGAACGGCCACAGCCCGGTAGCGGCCGGCGCAACAGCACCATCCTCACGCTCGTCGGGCCTCCCGGCGTGGGCAAGACCAGCCTGGGTGAGTCCATCGCTCGAGCGCTGGGTCGATCCTTCGTGCGTGTCGCCCTCGGTGGCGTCCGCGACGAAGCCGAGATCCGAGGCCACCGCCGGACCTACGTCGGCGCTCAGCCCGGCCGCATGGTGCGGGCCCTGACCGAAGCAGGAGCCATGAACCCTGTGGTGCTACTAGACGAGATCGACAAGGTGGGCAACGACTACCGGGGCGACCCATCGGCCGCTCTGCTCGAAGTTCTCGACCCGGCTCAGAACCACGCGTTCCGAGACCACTACCTCGAGGTCGATCTCGACCTGTCCGACGTGGTGTTCATTGCCACCGCCAACCAGCTCGACACCATCCCCGCCCCCCTGCTCGACCGCATGGAAGTAGTGACCCTCGACGGCTACACCGAAGACGAGAAGGTGGCCATAGCCCGCCACCACCTGCTGGTGCGCCAGATCGAACGGGCCGGTCTCCGACCCGATGAGGTCGAGGTGACCGACGAGGCTCTACGGCTCGTCATCTCGGGCTACACCCGCGAAGCGGGCGTCCGCTCGCTGGAACGGGCCCTGGCCAAGATCATGCGCAAGGCGGCCACCGATGTGGCCACAGATGCAGACCATCAGGTGAGCATCGTGCCCGACACGGTGCCCGATCTGCTCGGTCGCCGACGGTTCCACGACACCGACATCGCCGATCGCGTCTCTGTACCCGGCGTGGCCACCGGCCTGGCCGTCACCGGAGCCGGGGGCGACGTGTTGTTCGTGGAGGTATCGGCCCTGCCGTCGGACCACGAGGACGGTCTGGGTCGATCCAACCTGACCGTCACCGGACAACTGGGCGACGTGATGAAAGAGTCGGCCCGCATCGCCCTCTCCTACGTCCGGTCGCACCGGGAGGCGCTCGGCATCGAACCGGGTGCCGACCGATCCGATGTGCACGTCCACTTCCCTGCTGGTGCGGTCCCCAAGGACGGGCCTTCGGCTGGCATCACCATGACCACGGCGCTGGTCAGCCTGTTCACCGGTCGTGCGGTGAAGCCGGTGGTGGCCATGACCGGCGAGGTCACCCTGCAAGGTCGGGTCCTGCCCATCGGTGGCGTGAAGCAGAAGTTGCTGGCCGCCCACCGGCTCGGGTTGAAGGAGATCATCATCCCGGCCCGCAACGAGCCCGACCTCGACGACCTACCCGAAGCCGTGCGCAACGACCTGACGGTCCACCTCGCCCACGACGTGGCCGATGTCGTCACCTGGGCGCTAGAGCCCGCGACCACCTAGCCCCAGCAGGTCACCCCACCCCTCGACATCCCCCAACCAAGCGAAACGGCGAAGATTCTGGTCGTCATACGACCAGAATCTACGCCGTTTCATGGATTTTAGAGGTGTTCTGGGGCTTGGGTCAGTTGGGTCAGTTGGGTCAGTTGGCCAGGAAGGCATCTACGCGATCTTTGGGGCGG
>JBDTBS010000029.1:0-5910 GCA_039924035.1 Aquihabitans sp.
ACGGCGGCACATCGAGTCCCTGTTCTGCGTAGGGTGAACTGCGAGAACAGGGGCTCGTCGCGTGCTCAAACAGGCGGCGGCCTCACATCTGTCCCGGACCCACGACCCATGGAGCTCTCATGACCGACAGCGACGACCTCATCCACGACGGCACCGATCCCAGAGGCTCATCGATGGTCAACGGGGCCCCCGCCGAGAGCGACCGCAACAGCCTCAGCCTCGGGCCCAACGGGCCGCTCCTGCTGCACGACATGCACCTCATCGACTCCCTGGCCCACTTCAACCGGGAGAGCACGCCCGAGCGGCGCCCCCACGCGAAGGGTTCGGGGGCCTTCGGCGAGTTCGTGGTGACCGACGACATCAGTGCCTTCACCAAGGCCGCTGTCTTCCAGCCGGGCACCACCACCCGGATGCTCACCCGCTTCTCCACGGTGGCCGGCGAACTCGGTTCGCCCGACACCTGGCGAGACGTGCGCGGCTTCTCCATGCGCTTCTACACGTCGGAGGGCAACCTCGATCTCGTGGGCAACAACACTCCGGTGTTCTTCCTGCGCGACCCCATCAAGTTCCCGCACTTCATCCGCTCGCAGAAACGGCTCCCCGACTCGGGTCTCCGTGACGGGACCATGCAGTGGGACTTCTGGACCCGCACCCCCGAGTCCGCCCACCAGGTGGCCTACCTCATGGGCGACCGAGGCCTTCCCCGCACCTGGCGACACATGAACGGCTACGGCTCCCACACCTACATGTGGGTCAACGCCGAGGGCGAGCGGTTCTGGGTCAAGTACCACTTCCACACCAACCAGGGCGTCCAGAGCATCACCGGCGAGGAGGCCGAGCGGATCGCCGGCGCCGATGCCGAGTTCCACCGTCGGGACCTCTTCGAGGCCATCGAGCGGGGCGACCACCCGTCGTGGACGATGTCGGTCCAGGTCATGCCCTACGAAGAGGCCAAGAACTACCGGTTCAACCCCTTCGACCTCACCAAGACGTGGAGCCACTCCGACTACCCGCTGATCCGGGTGGGGACCATGACGCTGAACGAGAACCCTGAGAACTTCTTCGCCCAGATCGAACAGGCAGCCTTCGCCCCGTCGAACACGGTCCCGGGCATCGGGTTCTCCCCCGACAAGATGCTGCTCGGCCGGGTCTTCGCCTACGCCGACGCCCATCGGGCCCGGATCGGCACCAACTTCGACCAACTCCCGGTCAACCAGCCGATCAACGATGCCTCCAACCGCTACACGTTCGACGGCAACATGACCTACCACCACAACGGCGCCGACCCCGTCTACGCCCCCAACAGCTTCGGCCGTTCGTATGCCGACCAAGAGGGGCCGGTGGCCGAGGGCTGGGAAGCCGACGGCGAGATGGTGCGTCAGGCCTACGTCCTCCACGCCGAAGACGACGATTGGTCCCAGGCCGGAGATCTCGTCCGCAACGTCTTCGACGATGCCGCCCGGGACCGCTTCGTCGAGACCGTGGTGGGGGCCCTCGACGGCGTGCGCGAAGACGTGCGCGACCGCGCCTTCCAGTACTGGCGCAACGTGGATGCCGAGACCGGCGAGCGCATCGAGACCAAGGCCCGGGCCATGGACTCGGGTGAACCACTCCCCGGGCTCGACGGCGGCGTCATGGCCGACGCGATCCTCACCGAGTCGAAGACCGCCGCTTCGTCCTGAGGTGATACCGGCCGGGGGCTTACCCCGGCCGGTATCCAGGACCTACGGCCCTTGTCGAACACCTGCGCTGTCGGTACGGTCAAGCCACGACAGATGCGGAGGTCGAGTCATGGTGCACCCGATGGGTGAGACAGCGCTCGAGATCATCGAACGCCGCGAGTGCCTCGAGTTGCTCGCCGGACAACAGGTCGGCCGGCTAGCGGTGATGGACGGAGATGCTCCGCTCATCTTGCCGCTCAACTACGCACTGGTCGACGACACCATCGTGTTCGAGACCAACGACGGATCCAAGCTGGATGCCAGTCGCGGCGGTCCCGCCTGCTTTGAGATCGACGGAATCGACCCCGAGCACCTGGGTGGCTGGAGCGTGGTCGTGCGGGGCCACCTCCACGAGGTCACCGAGTACGACCAGCCTGCGCTCGACAAGTTCTCGAACCGCGTCGACCCCTGGATCGGTGAGCGGTCCCACCTGCTGCGGCTGGACTCTTGGGCCATCACCGGCCGTCGACTCCGGGGCCGCGCCGCCGGGGCCTGATCAGAGGGCCGGATCAGAGGTCCGGGTCAGCGGAACCGCGACTTGGTCATCCGAATCTCGCTCTCGAGCTTGTGGAGTCGCTCGTCGTAGCCGATCTGGCGGAAGAGGTCGGCCACCGAGGCGTACTCGCCGTAGTCACCCGTGAAGGACCCTTCGTAGGGAGTGTTCTCCCACTGCGGGTTCTCCTGCACGAGGTAGGCGTATTCGTGCTCGGCGTGATCCTCGAAGTCGGCGTTGAGCCGGTAGCTCCAGTTGGGCCGCAGCGCATACATGAACCAGCTGAGCTGGTAGTACACGAAGGCCAGGATCTGCGGAATGATCCGGTGGCGAATGAAGCCGAGACGCACGGGCATCTCATCGACCATCTCTTCGAGAATGAGCAGGTGCCACTGCTCGTTGTCCTGTTCGAAGCGGCTGACCCGGACCTTGTCGAAGATGCGGCGGGCGAAGCCGGTCTCTCGCGACGTGTGGGTCATGGCCACGTAGGCCACGTTCTCCCAGGCCTGGTAAGGCACGCGGGCCACCAATTCCAGGACCCGGAACTTCGGCAGGGTGCGTTCCTTGCCGTAGAGCAGATCCATGATCGCGAACAGGCCCTTGGCCGACCACGAGTACTTCCGGAGAGGAGAAGCGAGCGTTGCTTCCTGCTCGATCTTGAGCTGATCGGGCTCGAGCCGCTCCATGGCCCCGAAGGGAGGGCGCTCCCCGATGGCAGCGGTGACCGGACCCACAACAGAGTTCGTCGTCATGGAGACAAGCCTATCGATGGCCCTCGAGGATCGACCCGGGCTACACGGGCTTTCTGGCGTCCTCGGAACGGACCACCGTGGTACCGGGCATGTCGCCGGCTTCACGCCAGCGCTCGAGGTGCTCGGCGTAGCGCATGAGGTTCCCGGGGTGGACGACGTTTCGAGCCGCTTCCATGGTGCGGGCGCCTTCGCTGTTGCTGTAGCCCGGGGTGCAACCGGCCGAGTAGCGCCCGAAGCCCTTGCCGGCCTCCCACAACTTGGCCAGCCACTCGTCTTCGGCTTCCACCGTCGCTTCGATGGAGGTGATGCCCTCACGGTCGGCGGTGGCCACGATGGCCACCAGGTGCGCGGTTAGCTCGCTCAGGTAGTGGTGGAAGTTGAGGCCGAAGCCGGCCTGGATGAAGTGGCAGACCAGCAGGTTGGGGAACCCGTTGGTGAGCACGCCATGGAGCGTGTGGGCCCCGTCGGCCCAGCGTTCGCTGAGCTTCACCCCACCGCGACCGACCGGGTCGAAGCCGAGGCGGCTGACCAGTCCGGTGGTCACCTCGAAGCCTGAGGCATAGATGAGCAGGTCGAGCTCGTACTGCTCGTCGTCGACGAGAGGCCCAGCGGCGGTGACCTTCTGCACGCCTTTGCCCTCGGTGTCGACGAGGTGCACGTTGGGTTCGTTGAAAGCGGCCAGGTAGTCGTCGTGGAAGCAGATCCGCTTGCAGTGCTTGCCGTACCAAGGCTTGAGTGCCGCGGCGGTGGCCGGGTCCTTCACCACCTCATCGATGCGGGCCCGCATCGACTCCATGGTCTCGAAGTCGGCCTGTTGCAGCACCGCTGCTTCTTCGGGCGTCTTGGCCTCGGTTTGGGTGTCCTTCCAGAGCACCTCGGTCCAGCCGTCGGCCACCAGGTTCTCGGCAGGCTCTTCGCCGGTCACGGCCTCGGTGAAGTTGCGCATCCGCTCCACCTGCCAGCCCGGCTTCTGCGCTTTCACCCAGCCCGGCTCAATGGGGCCGTTGGCCCGCACGCCGACCGCCGACGGGGTGCGCTGGAAGACGTAGACATCCTTGGCGGCACGGGCTAGTTGCGGCACGATCTGGATGGAGGTGGCGCCGGTGCCGATGACACCGACGCGCTTGTCGGCCAGCTTGTCCATGGGCTCGGTGGGGCTGCCGCCGGTGAACTCGTAGTCCCAGCGGGCGGTGTGGAAGGCCCGACCGGCGAAGTCGGTGATGCCTTCGATCGCAGGCAGCTTGGCCTTGTGGAGGATGCCGCCAGCGGTGATCAGGAAGCGAGCCGACAGGCGGTCGCCTCTGGTGGTTACGATCTGCCAGCGCGAGGAAGCTTCGTCCCAGACGGCGGTGTCCATCTCGGTCTGGAACAGGGCGTGGGGGTAAAGCTCGTAGGTGCGGCCGATGCGCTGGCAGTGCTCGAAGATCTCCGTGGCCGGCACGTAGCGCATGGTCGGGGTGTAACCGGTCTCTTCCAGGAACGGTAGGTAGATGAGCGACTCGATGTCGCACATGCAGCCCGGGTAGCGGTTCCAATACCAGACGCCGCCGAAGTCGCCGGCCTTCTCCACGATGCGGAAGTCGGTGATGCCGGCCTCCAAGAGACCGATGGATGTGAGCATGCCGGCGAAGCCGCCACCCACGATCACGGCCTGGACCTCTTCGGTCACCGGCTCACGGGTGAACCCCGGTTCGACCCAGGGGTCGTGGTCGAACTCCTCGTAGTCGTCTGTGAGCGGCGCGTACTGCGCCTGGCCGTCGGCCCGCAGTCGCTTGGCGCGCTCGATGCGGTAGCGCTCCTGCGCTGCCTCGATGCGATCGGCCTCAGACATGGGTGTCCCCTTCGAAAACTAGAACGTGTTTCATTTCACCCTAGATTCTGCCCGCCGCCGCCGACGGTTCAAAGTCGAAACTTCACAGATGCCCAACGCCGCCGAGGCCAGCGCCGAATCCCCCAACGCTCCCGGTAGATTTGGCCGGATGCAGGCTTATGTCAGAGTTGACGGGGATAGTCAGACCGTCGAGTGGTCGACATCCCAGCGCCGGCACCCAAGGGAGCCCAGGTGACGGTGGCCATGGAAGCCTTCGGCGTTGGCATCCACGATCGCAACTTCATCAAGGCCGACGGGCCGTTCCCTTATGTGATCGGAGTCGAAGGTTCCGGCATCGTCTCCGCCCTCGGCCCCGATGTGACCGGCATCGAGATAGGCCCTGACTGCTCTGGAGAAGACTGAGACCCGCCATGCCCGCGGCAAGCTCGTGGTCACCCTCGGTCGCTCTGGCTGACCTCAGCGCCTTCCGCCACCGCCGCGGCCGCCCGCACCCTTGGCCTCGCCAATGTCGACACCGGCCTGGCGGGCGGCAGCCACCACCTGCTTCACCGACGGGTTGACCATGACATTGCCAGCCACGTCGACAGTGGGCACCGTCTCGTTGCCGTTGGCATGACGGCGGACGAACGCTGCCGACTTCGGGTCTTCGCGGATGTTGCGCTCTTCGGTGGGGACGCCGGCATTGCGTAGCTGACGGCGCAGGAGCACGCAGAACACGCACCCCGGCCGCCAGTAGACGACCACGCTCTGCTTTTTGCCACCGTTGTTCCCATCCGAACGTCGAGCGGTCATGGTCGACCGACCAGAGATGAGAGCGACAGGCACGGCGGGTTCATGGGCACACCTGTGAAACAAATATCGGTTGGCCTACATTCCCTCAACAATCGGCATCTACATCTGTGCCGAAGCGGAAGAGCTCCTCACCCTCAACTGGCACTGCGTGGGCCAGAAGCCTGCCCGACCGACCACCGCTGTCATCCGCGGTCAGCGGCTGGTCAACAGCTGGGGGAAACGACACGACGTTCCGTAGCCTCGGTTCGTCATGACAGCACCCTCTTCTCCGGTTGCGGCGCCGCCCACCAACACCGGCACCGGTGCGGGAATCGATCCTCG
>JBDTBS010000030.1:0-3332 GCA_039924035.1 Aquihabitans sp.
GTGCCAGTACTGCTGCTGTTTCCACTCACTTTGCCATCCCTTCACCGCGACCCGCGTTCGACAGGCCGCACGGCTCGGCAAACACTAGTGCCTCCCCCAGCATGAAAACGCTGATGGCTTCCCCAGGTCGAGTCGACAGTCAGGTCTGAGCGACACAACCGTCAACGATCCTCGGCGGCAGCAACGGCCTGCTTAACCACCCAAGCGCTGACCGCTGAGCCACCCGGGCCAGAGAAGTGCAACCCGTCAGGGCGAAGCGGGTCCCCGTCGATCAATTCCCGACAATCGCCACCAGGGCAGACGAACTCTTCTAGATCGAGCAACTCGACATTGGCATTCTGCTCGGCGACAGATCGGATCACGTCGTTGATGCAAGACACCCGCTCCCGTTCGTTCGAGGGAGCGAGGACGGTGAGCGGGACGGTCGTACTCGTGAGGAGTACGGATCCCTTCGCTGTGAGATCGGTTGCCATCTCGTCATAGAGCTCCCGCAGCGCGAGCTGGTACTCCGGTTGGCAAGGGCTACGGAAACTCCCATCGATTTCTATGTCCAGCTGGGCGAACGGCGATCCGAGGGCGAGCACGACAGCATCGGGATTGCCAACGATCACAAGATCCAGCATCTTCTCGCGACAGGGTTTTCCCGGCCTTGTCCCGCCGCTGGGAAAGCGAACCCGTCGGCCGTCAGCGACGAACTCACAGCCGACACCCGCAAGGTTTGTCGGATTCACTCCGAACGCGGCGGGATCTTTCACCACCGGGGAACCCAGGGAGTAGGCGACCGAGTCACCGGCGTAGGCCACCCTTGGCGCCCCGGCGATCATGGTTCTGGGTTGGCGCGGTCCGCTGGCATCGAGTCCTCCGGTCTGGTTCGTGGCACCGCTCGACGCCACCATCACGATTACCGCCACGCAGCCCATCGACAATGCCATCGATGGGACCGGGCGTGCGAACGTCCAGCGCTTGGTGCGAATGGGCTGCTCGACCAGTACGTAGGACAAGGCCGCCACGGCTACCGAAGAAACGATACGCACGAGCAGGAGGGATGCTCCACTGAGCCCGGTGCGGTCAGGGGTGATGACCAGATAGAGCGGCCAGTGCCAGAGGTAGAGGCCGTAGCTGATGAGACCGAACCAGCGCAGGGGAGGAATGGAGAGCGCCGGCCCCACCACCGGCGATCCGGGAACCGAAGCTGCCGCGATCACCACAACGGCCAGCAAGCTGCACACCGGTAGCAGACCCTGATATAGCGCCGGGGACGTGCCCTCCAGAGATACCCAGGCCCAGCCCAACAGAATGACCGATATCAATCCCGCCAGCTCGAGAGCAGTGAATCGATGGCGTTGAACACGGCGACTTGCTACGGCTGCCCCGTCCGACCATAGGACCTTGGTCGCGGCCAGCGTTATACCCATGAACAAGGCGAACGCTCGCGTGTCTGTGCCCTGGTAAACCCGGGATTCGGATGCACCCAGATACCAGAGTCCCGTGAACAGCAAGGTCGAAACGACGGCACCGACCAAACCCAACGCCTGCACGCGACGTGCGAGCACCACACCCCGGTTCTTTGAAGAAAGAGACGGGAGCATGCGCCGTCCGAGCATCCAGACGAGGATCGGCCACAAGAGATAGAACTGCTCTTCGATGGCCAGGCTCCATGTGTGCTGGAGCGGCGACGGCGCCAAAGAAATGTCCCAATAGCTGCCACCCCTGAAGATCGACGTCCAGTTGGCGACGTAGAAGAGCGTTCCTAGCCCATCTTCGCGAATCTGGTGCAGGTCGATGGGACGGGCGATCACCAGGGCGTAGATGGCGACGCCAACGAGGACGACCAGCAAAGCAGGCAGCAGGCGACGAAGCCGTCGCCCCCAGAACGCAGTGAGATCGATACCGCCGGTGTTGGAGAACTCGACCAACAAAAGCGACGTGATCAAGTATCCCGAGAGGACGAAGAACAGGTCGACGCCCAGATACCCTCCGCTCAGCCAGGTCTGATCAAGGAATGCTCCGTGATAGAGGAGCACGGCCACGACGCCAGCGCCACGCAGGCCATCAAGGGCCGGCACATGTGGGAAACGGAGGTGTATGGGCGGCGCAGGGGCCGCGTCCTGCTGGTCACTGTCCACTGTCGTATCGGTCGTGGTCATCGTGCCATTCGTCGCAGCCCTTCCGCTATCAGTCTGTTTGCACCTGTTTGGAGATGACGGCGGGTAGCGGCGAAGGCTTGGCACCCGAACCCAGTAGTAGCGGCAGGTCCGTGCCCCCGAGGTTGACCGTCATCTCGGTGGCATAAAATCCCAAGTTGAAGGTGACTCCAGCAGCGGCGGCGTCGACGTCTGCGAAATCGAAGACGAGGGTGTTGCCCTCGATGGCGATCGACCCTTGGTCGGGGAGGGCTGTCGCCGCGTCGACCAGCGGCTTGTCACTGGTGATGGTGCCCTTCGCCGCTCCCTTCCCATTGGGGCCAACAATCCACACGTGCCAGCCATCGAAACCAATCCAGGCATACACCCCCGCCTCAGCGTCGGGCCTCACGTTGGCGATCGAGTCTCTGGTGTTCCCGAAGACCCCCGGCCGACCCTGTATCAGCTTGGGCCAAGACGGGCCACGAGCAACGGTGGTCGTCGTCTCACCATCAACGGACTCCGAACCGTTGCCAACGTCGACAGACTCCGAACCCTTGTCAGAGGCACTCGTCTTCGTGTCGTCATCGGAACCCCCGGTTGCGATCAAAACGATGATCACACTCAGCACCGCCACCGAGATCAACACGATCACGATGGGCGAAATCCCCTTACTCGGCAACTGATCGTCGCTGCCCGAACCCACCGATCGATCACCCACCGAGTCGGTGCCAGTACTGCTGCTGTTTCCACTCACTTTGCCATCCCTTCACCGCGACCCGCGTTCGACAGGCCGCACGGCTCGGCAAACACTAGTGCCTCCCCCAGCATGAAAACGCTGACAGCCTCCATGCGGGGAGCGCCAATCCGGCAGGTGCGCTCCAACCCTTGTCATGCGCTCCAACCCTTGTCAGGGGCGTCGGCGGCGACCCTGGTAGAGCATGACCGACTGGCGGACCGGGACGATCTCGAAGCGGTGGCGACGCTCGACCTCGGCCACTTCGGCCTGGGCTTGGCTGCGGGTTCGCTCGAGCTCCTCGCGGAGAGCTTCGTTCTCGATTTCCAAAGCCAGCACCCGCTGAACCCCGGCCAGGTTTAGTCCTTCGTTGGTGAGCTCTTGGATACGGCGCAGCAAAGAGATGTCGGTGTCGCTGTAGCGGCGGCTTCCGCCCTGGGTGCGGGCCGGGTCGACCAGGCCCTTGCGCTCGT
>JBDTBS010000031.1:0-19725 GCA_039924035.1 Aquihabitans sp.
TCGATCACCTCGTCCTGGTAGATGCGGTGACCGTTGACGGTGGCCACCGGGGCAGCACCGACGGGGCCGGTGCCACCGCAGGCCGTGACCGCGGTGAGGAGTAGGAGAACCGCACCGGCCATGCCGGCGCGGCGCACAAGAGTACGGCGAGCTTCCACGAGAACAGAATGGTACCTACCTCTGATCACCGTGGAATCGGCAGGCCGAATCGTGTCGGGCGGATCGGGAAGGTCGCCCGCCTTGATACTCCCTATGAGGCAACCCTTATGCTTGTTGTGTGCGAACCGAACGAACCATCCGACGCCGTTGGCTCGCCCCGCTGGCGATCCTCCCACTATTGGCCATCAGCGCAGCGTGTGGGGCCAGCGACGGCGACAGCGGCCAGGCCCTCGTGCTCTACAGCGGGCGCGATGAGAAGCTTGTGCAGCCGCTGATCGACGACTTCGAAGCCGCTACTGGCATTGCGGTAGATGTCCGCTACGGCAACTCGGCGGAGATGGGGGCCCAGATCCTCGAAGAGGGCAGCGCCACACCGGCCGCGGTCTTCTACTCCCAGGAGGTCGGCGCCGTCGGTGTGCTCGAAGAGGCCGACATGTTGGCCGAGCTCCCCCAGGACGTGGTCGACCGGGTACCGGCCCGGTTCCGTCCCAAAGACAACAACCAATGGGTCGGCGTGACCGGTCGATCCCGGGTCATCGTCTACAACCCCGACCTGGTCGACGACGTCCCCGAGGGCGTCCTCGACCTCACCGATCCCAAGTACGCAGGAAAGGTGGCCTGGGCTCCGCCGAACGCCAGCTTCCAGTCGTTCGTCACCGCGTTTCGGGTTGCCGTCGGAGACGATCAGGCTCGTTCCTGGCTCGAGGGCATGCTGGCCAACGACCCCGTGGCCTACGAAAGCAACAACGAGATCCTCGATGCCGTGAACAACGGCGACATCGCCATCGGACTGATCAACCACTACTACTGGGCCCGAGCCCTACCCGAGCTCGGTGATGGCCTGAAGGCCAAGCTGGTGTTCCCGAAGGGTGACGACCCCGGTGGGCTGGTCAATGCCACCGCCGTTGCCGTCCTGAAGGGTGCCACCGACAACCCTGATGCGCAGGCTTTGGTGGAATACCTCCTGTCCGAGGAAGGCCAGACCCACTTCGTCGACGAGACCATGGAGTATCCGTTGGTGGAGGGCATCGCCCAACCAGACGGGGTGCCGCCACTGTCGAGCCTCGAAGGCCTGCAGGTCGACCTCACCGATCTCGAATCGTTGGAGCAGACCCAAACCCTCCTCGTCGACCTGGGAATCTTGGACTGAGCGCCATCACCACCCCGACGTCGGATCCGGCCGTCGGCCGACGAGCCGGACGTAGACGCCGGGCCCCGGCCACGTTGGTGGCCCTGACCTTGCTCACCGTCGCTCTGACGGTTCTTCCGCTCGTGTACCTGGTCATCCGGGCCACCGACCGCGGCTGGGGGGCCGCCGAGTCCGTTCTGTTCCGCCGCCGAACCCTCGACCTGCTGCTGCGCTCGCTCGAACTGTCGGCCATCGTCACCGTCCTTTGCCTGATCATCGGCATCGGCCTGGCCTGGCTGGTCACCCGCACCGACGTGCCCTTCCGGCGGTTCGTGCAGGTAGCCGTGGGCCTGCCGTTTGCCCTCCCGTCCTACGTGGCCGCTTGGAGTTGGATCGGCTACCGCCCCGGCTTGGCTGGCCGCACCGGGGCCGTCATCGTGCTCACCACCATCACCTACCCCTTCGTGTACCTGCCAGCCATGGCCGCCCTCCGGCGCTGCGACCCAGCCCTGGAGGACACGGCCCGCAGCCTCGGCCACGGTTCGTGGTCGGTGTTCCGGCGGGTCACCCTTCCCCAGATCCGCCCGGCGGTAGCTGGCGGCGGTCTACTGGTCGGCCTCTACGTGCTGAGCGACTTCGGAGCCGTGGCCACCATGCGCTACCCGGTGTTGACCCACGTCATCTACCGGTCCTACCGGGCCTCGTTCGACCGGACGCCCGCCGCTGTTCTCGGCTGCTTGCTGGCCGCTCTCAGCATCATCATCGTGGCCTTGGAATCGTGGAGCCGACGCCGGAGACGGTCGGCCAAGGTCGGCTCCGGAGCCGTGCGGGCCCAACCCGTGGTAGCCCTCGGCCGGTTGCGGTGGCCCAGCCTGCTGCTCCCCGTGGGCATCGTGGTGATCAGCCTCGGCATCCCCGCCTGGGGCATGCGGCGCTGGTTCACCCAGGGCACGTCGCGGGCCGACGGCGGTGAACTGTGGGAGGCCACGCTCAACACGCTTCAGGTCGGGGCCCTCGGGACCCTGGCGGTGATCGTGTTGGCCGCCCCGCTCGCTCTCATGTCGATCCGTCACCCGGGTTGGTTGTCCACCACCGCCGAACGAGCGGCCTACGCCGGGCACTCACTACCCGGGGTGGTGGTGGGCCTGTCGCTCGTGTTCTTCGGCATCCGCTTCGCCACACCGCTGTACCAACGCCTGCCCATGTTGGTGATGGCCTACGTGGTTCTGTTCCTCTCCCTCGGACTCGGCTCCATCCAGAGCGCCGTGGCCCAGATTCCACCGAACCTCGAAGACGTGGCCCGCACGCTGGGACGTAGTGGGTTCGCGGCTTGGCGGTCGGTGACGCTACGACTATCCGCTCCGGGGATCGGTGCCGCGGCCACCCTGGTGTTCCTCACCATCATGAAAGAACTGCCCGCCACCTTGTTCCTGCGCCCCACCGGATTCGACACGCTGTCAACGCGGCTGTGGGACAACATCAGTTCGTTGTCGTACGCGGCCGCCGCTCCCTACGCCGTCACCGTGGTCTTGTTGGCCGCAGTGCCCACTGCCCTGCTGGCCACACTGGGAGAACGGCGGGCCCGACGATGAGCAGCATCATCATCGCTGGGGTACAGCGGACGTTCCCAGGGCGACCGCCCGTGCACGCTCTGCGCGGCGTCGACCTCCACGTGGAGCCGCAGACCCTCGTGGCCGTGCTCGGACCGTCTGGGTGTGGCAAGACCACCCTGCTGCGCACCCTGGCCGGCATGGAACGAGCCGATGTCGGAACCATCCACGTCGGTGACCGTCTCGTCGACGGGAACGGGACGTTCGTCCCACCCGAACGTCGGCGGATCGGTCTGGTCCCGCAGGAAGGGGCGTTGTTCCCCCACCTCGACGTGGCCCGCAACATCGCTTTCGGTCTACAAGGTCTCGACCGGTCGACCCGCCGTCTCCGCATCGACGAGATGCTGGAACTGGTGGGCCTGGCCGGCCTCGGCCGCCGTCGCCCCGACGAACTGTCGGGTGGCCAGCAACAGCGAGTGGCTCTGGCCCGCGCTCTGGCCCCCGGCCCCGAGGTGGTCCTGCTCGACGAACCGTTCAGCGCACTCGACACCGGGCTACGGGCCGCTCTGCGAGACGAGGTGGCCACCACGCTGCGCAAGGCCGGCACCACCGCGGTGCTCGTCACCCACGACCAGACCGAAGCGATGACCATGGCCGACTCGCTGGCGGTGATGCGCGACGGCGTGATCGTGCAGTTCGGGGCACCGGCTGACGTCTACCGCCGCCCGGTCGATCCGTGGACGGCCGGGTTCCTGGGCGAGTCGGTCATGGTGCCGGGACGTCGCCGTGAAGGTGATCCGGCCACCGTCGACTGCCCCCTCGGCGTGCTGCGCCTAGCGGCCGACGTCGACCATCACAACGGCACCGATGTCACCGTGTTCTGCCGTCCCGAACAGATCCGACCCGCGGCCAGCGGAATCCCGGCCACGGTGACCGAGGTGCGCTTCCAGGGCCCCGATGCGCTGGTGTGGCTCCGCATCCACGGCGTCGATGCCCCGGTCATCGCCCGCTGGCCCTCAGCCATCGACGCCGCCCCTGGCGACTCGGTCTACCTCGAGGTCGTCGGCGCCGTCCTCGCCTACTCACCCTCACCTGTCGAGTCGACGAGCTCGTAGAGCTCTGGTTTGGTCGGGTCAGGGGTCGGTCACCTGTTCGCGCCGGTTGATGATCTCGGTGGTCAACTGGTCTAGGCCGAGCTCGGCCAGACGGTCGATCAGGGGATCGGGGCGGTCTGCGCCCGACAGAGCACCGTCGCCGGTCGCCAGGTAGCGACCGTGTTCGGCGCCCACCACCGTGGCCCGCACCACCAGGTCGGAGGCCTTCTCTGGTCGGCGGGCAGGTTGGACCGCAACCAGGAAAAGCACTCATCTAGCAACGGCGACCGATCGGCTTCGCTGGCCCACTCGAGGTAGCCCTCCCATTGGGCCAGGTGGCGTTCGAGGACGCTGTCACCCGGCTGGTGGTAGGCGAGGAAGTCGAGGTCGTGGGTATTTGGCGTGACCTGGTGAATCCCGGCCAGAGCCGTGACCGCAGAACGCTGCATCCGTGCTCGCTGTTCCGGAGTAGCAGCGGCCACGAAGTTGTCGTCGGGAAACGTGTAGGGCAGCAGATCGGGCGGAACGTCGCCGTCGATCCGTTCCATCACGAAGAACGGCGTCCCGATCACCTCACGGTCGGCCTCGAACCACGGAGCCACTGGAACAGGGACGACGGTCGCCTCGGCCACGATGGCCATGACCCGGAACTGGAGGGCCAGGTCATAGCGGGGAAACAGCGGCACCTTGTCGAGTTCGGGCTCGATGCGGGCCACGAACCGACCCTCAGTCGGGCCACCATCGTCCTGCCATTTGGCGTTGAACAGGATCGTCTCCGAGGACATGCCGTTGCCGTCCGGCTTCACCACCTCATCGACCACGGGGTTGCTACCCGCGGGCAGCCGGGTGGCCAACCAGTCCCGTAGCCGGGAGCCGAGCACCCCGGGGTCCCGTGAGCTGGTGGTGATGTGGTCACTGGCTAGGGCCGCCGGCCCACCGGCCCCGTCGGGCTCGACAACATCGGGGGTGTCATCGAAGTTTTCGGCCATGGCGCCGGTTCTAGCCCGACTACCCGCCAACTGCCTGAGCATCAGTCGACAACCAACCAGTGGGCTTCGGGCCACTACGTCGGGGCATATCGGTCTGCGGAAGAAGCCAAGAAGTGGGCAAAGTACGCGGTTTTAACGGGCTTCGTGGCCTTCCTCGGATACATGGTGGTGTCGGTTCTGTTGGTCCTCGATACGGCCTGAACCAGCAAGGACATGACCCCTGAATCGGCCACGGGCAGGATTCGGCCCGTGCCAGCCATCGGCCATGGCCTAACGCGGGGCCACCGCACCCACCTCAGCGGCCGTCGGTCCACTACATTCGGCCGCCTGTGCGGGACAAACCTCGTGCGTGTGACCCATAACGGGTCACGGGAGGGAAATTACTGATGACAACGCCCGCGAACTGGTACCCGAATCCAGAGGATCCTGGAACCGAACGGTGGTGGGATGGAGCCGCCTGGACCGACGCAACCCGGCCGGTGGCATCTTGGCCAGCACCGACACCGCCGCCGCCAAACTTCGGGGCATCCGGTGGCGCACCGGGCTACCAACCGCCTGGGCAGGGCTACGCACCACCCGGACCGGGCTATCCCGCCCACGGCCAAGCTCAATGGGGTGGTGGTGCAGGTAAACCTGAGAACGGACTCGTGGTCTCGATCCTGGTCACCCTCTTCTGCTGCCTTCCCTTTGGTGTGGTTGCAATCGTGAATTCGGCCAAGGTCGACAGCCTGTGGAACTCGGGAGATGCTGCCGGTGCCCATCAGGCCGCGGCCGAGGCGAAGCGGTGGACCAACTACGCAGCTATCGCCGGTCTGATCGTGGGCGTCGGCTACTTCCTGGTGGCCGTCCTGGGGACTTCGTCCTCCAGCGGGTACTGAACCCGTCTTGTCGACGCCGCCTGCGCCAGTGAGCACTTGGACAGCACAGGACCTCGGCGCGCCCGAGCCTCCTGTCCAAGCGCGCCCTCGAGGGTTCTTCCGCCCTCGAGACGTGCGGGGCGCCACTGCTACGGCGCTCGCTACCGTTGGAGTAGCCACGGTCCTGATGGTCCGAGGTCCTTACATCGCCGGGGTCAGTTGCCCATCCCATGCTCTTACGGGGCTCGACTGCCCCGGTTGTGGTTCGACGCGCAGCATCGCCGCATTGCTCCACGGTGACCTGGCCACTGCCTTCGACCATCACCTACTCGTGCCGCTGGTGCTACCACTGCTGATCTGGTCGTGGGTGGCTTGGCTCACTCGTGGCATCTCCGGACGCCGGCTGTCGAACCCCCTAAACCAACGGTGGGCATCGCTCACGGTGCTTGCCGTGGTCCTCGTCTTCACCGTGGCCCGCAACATCGACCCGCTGTTCGGAGGCTGGCTGGCCGCCGGAGTCCGGTAACCAGAACGGCCCTGGTCAGCCCACCTCGATCGGTTGGGAATCGTCTGTGGTGGTGTTGGGGTCGCCGAATTGGGTTCGGCAGAGTTGGGCGTAGAGGCCGTCGGCCTCCAGGAGCTCGGCATGGGAACCGCGCTCGACCACGCGACCGTGGTCGATCACCGCGATCACATCGGCATGACGGATGGTGGACAGGCGGTGGGCGATGACCACCGAGGTCCGCTGCTCCAGCACCCGGCTCAGTGCATCTTGCACGGCCACCTCAGAGGTGGCATCGAGGTGGGCGGTGGCCTCGTCGAGTACGACCACGCCGGGGTCCTTGAGTAGGAGCCGGGCGATGGCGATGCGTTGCTTCTCACCACCGCTGAGCCGGTAGCCCCGCTCCCCGACCACCGTGTCGAGGAGATCGGGCAGATGGGCCACCACGTCCCACACCTGGGCATCGCGCAGCGCCGACTCCAACTCGGCATCGGTTGCCCCAGGCTTCGCGTAGCGGAGGTTGTTGGCCAGGGTGTCGTGGAAGAGATGGACGTCTTGGGCCACCACGCCGACTGTGTCTCGCACGTGAGCCAGCGTGCTGTCACGCAGGTCGACCCCGCCAATGCGCACGGCCCCGCCGACCGGGTCGTACAAGCGTGAGATCAACCCGGCGATGGTCGACTTGCCGGCCCCCGACGGGCCGACCAGGGCCAACGTCTGGCCCGGGCCCACCTCTAGATCGATGCCGTGGAGGACGGTCTCAGGGATGCCCTCGTCGAGGACGGCCACCCCTTCGAGAGACGCCAAGGACACTTCGGCTGCCGTCGGGTAGCGGAAGGACACGTTGTCCATGACCAGACCGACCGGACCGCTGGGGATGGCCACCGGTTCTTCGGCATCCACGATGGTCGGTTGCAGGTCGAGCACTTCGATGACCCGCTCGAAGCTGACCAGGGTGGTCATCACATCGACCTGAACGTTGGACAGCGAGGTGAGGGGCCCGTAGAGCCGGTTCAGATAGGCCGAAAGGGCCACGAGAGTTCCGATTCCCAGCGATCCAGAAACGGCCATCACTCCGCCCATGCCGTAGACGAGCGCGGCAGCCAGCGCGGCCAGCAGGCCGAGTGCGGTCATGAAGACACGGGAGTACATGGCCAGGGAGACACCGATGTCACGAACCCGACCGGCCCGTTCCGAGAAGTCCACCGACTCCTGGTCGGGACGCCCGAACAACTTCACGATCAACGCTCCCGAAACGTTGAAACGCTCGGTCATCATCTGACCCATCTCCCCGTTCAACCGAAACTGCTCCCGGGTGATGGTGGCCAGTCGGCGACCAACACGACGGGCCGGCAGCACGAACAACGGCAAGAGGACCAGCGAAATGAGGGTCAACTGCCAAGACAGCACGAACATGGCCCCGAGGGTGATGGCCACCACGGCTACATTGCCGACCACGTTGCTCAACACCGAGGTGAAGGCCTGCTGGGCCCCCTGCACATCGCTGTTGAGCCGGGACACGAGGGCACCGGTCTGGGCTCGGCTGAAGAAGCCGATGGGCATCCGCTGGACATGATCGAACACCTGGGTGCGCAGGTCGTGGATGAGCCCTTCGCCAATGCGGGCCGACATCCAACGCTGCGTGAGGCTGACCGCGGCCGAGGCCACCGCCAGCAGAGCCACCACCGAGGCCAACGTGATGACAAGGGTCTTGTCCTGCTGCTGAATGCCGTCGTCGATGATGGCCCGATACAAGAGCGGTACCGACGCTCCGATCATCGCGTCGGCGATGACCAGGACCAGGAACCATGAGATCAGCCGGCGGTACGGACGGGCGAACGCCGCCACCCGGCGGACGATGCCGGGCGCGAGTTGGTGGTCCTTCACGGACTGATCTTTGGCGAACGAACGGGCTAGTGGGGGCGACAAGCGCACCTTCCAGGGTCGGCACAGCAGGAAGGGGCCGACCGGACGGGTCGACCTCTAGAGGGGTCAGTCTCTCGGCGGGATCAGACATTCCCACCGTGTCCGAATCCACAGGGGCAGACCGGGTTGATTCATCGTTGCCGACAGGGCGGTCCGCGTCAGCGGGGCACCCCGGTAGCGTCCCCATCTCGACGTCGGATCACTGAGGAGCACGCGAACATGGCATCGGGCATCGACCTGGAACACCGCAACGAGGCAGTCCGTCCACAAGACGACCTGTTCAGGCACGTCAACGGGCACTGGCTCGACACCACCGAGATCCCCGACGACCGGGCCACCGACGGGGCCTTCCACCACCTGCGAGACCAGTCGGAGCTGCGAGTCCGGGCCCTGGTCGACCAGTTGGCCGAAGCCACCCACGAGCGGGGCTCCGAGGCCCAACAGGTGGGCGACCTATACGCCGCGTTCATGGACGAAGCCGCAGTGGAAGCCCTCGACATCGAGCCGATCGCCGCCGACCTGGCGGCCATAGATGCCGTCACCACCACTTCCGAACTGGCCCATCTGCTCGGACGACTCGTGCACCAAGGCGTGTCGGTCCCCTTTGCCATGGCCGTGTTCGCCGATGCCCGCCAGTCGGACCGCTATGGCTTCTACCTCACCCAAGAAGGCCTGGGCCTACCCGACGAGGCCTACTACCGCGACGACTCCTTCGCCGAGGTACGCACCGCCTACGTGGCCCACGTGGCCCGCATGCTGGTGCTCTCCGGCCTCGCTGAGGATGCCGCCGCCAGCGCCGCCGACACGGTGATGGCCTTGGAGACCCGGTTGGCATCACACCATTGGGACAACGTGCGCGACCGAGACGCCGAAGCCACCTACAACCTGAACGACAGGGCCAGCCTCGAAGCACTCACTCCTGGCTTCGACTGGGACGGATGGCTGAAGGGGGTCGGCGCCTCCGCCGATCTTCTCGACCGCGTGATCGTGCGCGAGCCCAGCTACCTGACCGGAGTGGCCGAGACCTTGGCCGAGGTTCCCCTCGACGACTGGAAACTCTGGCTGCGCTGGCACGTCATCCACGATGCCGCCCCCGTACTGAGCAGCCGGTTCGTGAAGGAGAACTTCGACTTCTACGGCCGCACCCTCACCGGGACCACCGAGCTCCGTGAACGGTGGAAGCGGGGCATCGGCCTGGTGGAGGCAGCCCTGGGTGAGGCCCTCGGCAAGCTCTACGTGGCCGAGCACTTCCCGCCCGATGCCAAGGCGCAGATGCTCGACCTGGTCGACAACCTTCTCGAGGCCTACCGCCAGAGCATCTCGAGCCTGGACTGGATGTCCGATGAGACCCGGGTGCGGGCCATCGAGAAACTCGATCAGTTCACCCCCAAGGTCGGCTACCCAGACGAGTGGCGCGACTATTCGAAGCTGGAGATCCGCCCCGGCGACCTGGTGGGCAACCTGCGCCGGGCCAATGCCTTCGAGCTCGAACGGCAACTGGGTCGGGTGGGTGGCCCCGTCGACACGAACGAGTGGCTCATGAGCCCCCAGACGGTCAACGCCTACTACAACCCCACCGCCAACGAGATCGTGTTCCCGGCCGCCATCTTGCAGCCCCCGTTCTTCGACCCCGATGCCGACGCTGCGGTCAACTACGGGGCCATCGGGGCCGTCATCGGCCACGAGATCGGCCACGGCTTCGACGATCAGGGATCCCGCTTCGACGGTCTCGGCAACCTCAACGACTGGTGGACCGACGCCGACCGCTCGGCCTTCGAGGAGCGCACCACCGAGCTGATCCGCCAGTACGACGCCCTCGAACCCCGTCAGACCCCAGGCCATGCCGTCAACGGGGCCTTCACCGTCGGCGAGAACATCGGCGACCTTGGTGGTCTCGAGATCGCCTACGCCGCCTACCTGATCGCCCTCGACGGTGAAGAGCCCGAGGTGATCGACGGGCTCACCGGACCCCAGCGGTTCTTCTGGGCCTGGGCTCAGGCCTGGCGCACCAAGTCCCGCGATGCCGAGGTCCTGCGCCTGCTGGCCATCGACCCCCACTCTCCGCCCGAGTTCCGCTGCAACGCGGTGGTCCGCAACATCGACGCCTTCCACGAAGCCTTCGACGTCACCGAAAGCGATGACCTCTGGCTAGCCCCCGAGTCCCGCGTCACCATCTGGTAGCAAAATTCACGAAATGGCGTAGATTTTGGTCGTCTGACGACCAAAATCTACGCCATTTCGCTTGTTTTGGGGGCTACTCGGCGGGGGGGACCAGTTGGCGGAGGAGGTCTACGAGGGTGCCAGCCAGGTCGGGGGTCTTCGGAATGGGGAAGATCACCTGGCCTTGCTCTTCCTTGTAGACCGCACCCTTGAACAAGCGGGCCAAACGGATGGTCTGGCTGGTCTTGAGGGTGATCGGTGACACTCGGGCCGTCCAGGCTGGACCCCCGAACGCGGGGCCCTTGGTGACGTTGACCTCACGCACACCGAGACGGTGGGCCTCGGCTCGCAAGCGGGCCACGTCGAGCAGCCGAACCGCGGCCTCGGGTACCGGCCCGTAGCGGTCCTCCCACTCGGTGCGGATGTCGTCGACCTCGGCATCGGAAGTGACCTCGGCCAGACGGCGGTAGGCCTCCAGGCGTAGTTCCTCCTTGGGCACGTACTCGGCTTCGAGGTTGGCATCGAGGGGTAGGTCGAGCTTGACCTGGGCTGGCTCTCGCACGGGTTCGCCCTTCAGTTCCTGCACCGCCTCGTGGACCATCGACACGTAGAGGTCGTAGCCAACCGCGGAGATGTGGCCGCTTTGACCGGTACCGAGCAGGGAGCCGGCCCCACGGATCTCCAGGTCACGCATGGCAATGCGGAACCCAGACCCGAGCTCGGTGGCCTCCCCGATGGTCTTCAGTCGCTCGTAGGCCTCTTCGCTGAGACGCATGTCCTGAGGGTGGAACAAATAGGCGTAGGCCCGCTGACCCGAACGCCCCACCCGGCCTCGCAGTTGGTGGAGCTGCCCGAGCCCGAGCCGGTCGGCCCGATCGACCACCAAGGTGTTGACCGATGGCATGTCGATCCCCGACTCGATGATCGTGGTGCACACCAGGACGTCGTACTCGCCTTCCCAGAAGTCGCGCACCACCGTCTCCAGTGAGCCCTCATCCATCTGACCGTGGGCCACCGCGACGCGGGCCTCAGGGACCAGTTCCCGCAGGTCTCGGGCGGTCAGCTCGATGTCCTTCACCCGGTTGTGCACGAAGAACACCTGGCCCTCACGCAGCAGTTCACGACGGATGGCTTCGGCCACGGGTCGCTCGTCGTACTCCCCCACGTAGGTGAGGATGGGTTGACGTTCGGCCGGTGGCGTGTTGAGCAGGGTGAGGTCTCGGATGCCGGTGAGGCTGAGCTCGAGGGTTCGGGGGATGGGGGTGGCCGACAGGGTGAGCACGTCGACATCGGTGGCCAGTTGCTTGATCTGCTCTTTGTGGCTGACCCCGAAGCGCTGCTCCTCGTCCACCACCAGCAGACCGAGATCCTTGAACTGCATGTCCTGCGACAGGAGCCGATGGGTGCCGATCAGAATGTCGACGGCACCCGTGCGGACTCCTTCGACCACCTCTCGGGCTTGCCCGGGGGTGAGGAAGCGGCTCAGCACCTCGACCCGCAGCGGGAAGGGAGCGAAGCGATCGCTGAACGTCTGGAAGTGCTGAGTGGCCAACAGTGTGGTGGGCACGAGCACTGCTACCTGCTTGCCGTCCTGCACGGCCTTGAAAGCGGCCCGCAGCGCCACCTCGGTCTTGCCGAAGCCGACGTCGCCGCACACCAGCCGGTCCATGGGGCGATCCGCCTCCATGTCGGCCTTGACCTCTTCGATGGCCGTCAGCTGGTCGGGTGTCTCCCGGAACGGGAAGGCATCCTCCATCTCGGCCTGCCACGGTGAGTCCATGGCGAAGGCATGGCCGACGCTGTTCATGCGGGTCTGGTAGAGAACCACCAGTTCCTGGGCGACGGCCTGGACCTCGCTCTTCACCCGGGCCTTGGTCTTGGTCCAGTCTCCGCCACCGAGTCGCGAAAGCGAAGGGCTGTCACCACCGGTGTAGTGGCGGACGGCATCGATCTGGTCGCTAGGTACGTAGAGCTTGTCGTCGCCGCGGTACTCGAGCAGCAGGTAGTCGCGCTCCACCCCGCCGATGGCCCGCTTGACCATGCCTCCGTAGCGGCCGACGCCGTGTTGGTGATGCACGACGTGGTCGCCCACCGTCAGTCCGTCGAAGAACCCGGCCGTGTCCCGTTTGCGGGGACGGGGCGCGCGGTGGGTCCGACGGCGACCGGTGAAGTCGGCTTCGGCCAACACGGCCAACTTGGCTCCGGTGAGCACGCACCCCCGGTCGAGGGATCCGACCTCGACGGGGATGGACATGCCGTGTTCGCCAAGCAGGTCGGCCAGGCGGACGGCCGAACCTTCGCCGTCGGCCGCCACCACCACCCGGTAGCCGCCGTCGAGAAGGTCTCGCAGTTGGCGCAGCAATCCTTCGCCGTCGCCCACCACCGGGTTCCAGCCAATGGCTGCCACCGTGGCCACGTCGGGACCGTCGGGGGTCACGGTCATGGTCCACACCGGTAGCGAGATCGACGAGAACAGACCGCCGAACTCGGCGTGGAGCCGGGGGAAGCCACGGTCGTGACCCACGTCCCAGGTGCGGGCCAGCGAGGCGGCCAGGTCGTCCTCTTCGGCGAGGATGTCGGCGGCCCGGTCACGGAGCCGGCTGGGTTCCACCACCACGACCAGTCCCCCGTCGGGAACCAGGTCGACGATCGTGCGCTGATCGTCGACCAGCCACGGCAGCCAACTCTCCATGCCGTCGAAGATCTGGCCTTCGGCGAGGCGTTCCCACTGTTCGCGCCCCCAGGGTTCGGTGGCGATCAGCTTCTCGGCCCGAGTCCGGACCTCATCGGTTGGCAGGAGCTCCCGGCACGGGAACACCTCGACCCGATCGAGAGGATCCGTGGACCGTTGATCACTGACCGAGAAGGCGGTCAGGCGATCGACCTCGTCGCCCCACAGGTCGATGCGGACCGGTCGTTCGGCCACCGCATCGAAGATGTCGACGATCGACCCCCGCACCGCGAACTCACCCCGATGCTCTACTTGGGTCTCTCGGCGATAGCCGTGCATACCCAACCAGGCCACCAACTGGGCTTGATCGCGCTGCTCACCGGGTTTGATGACCAGGGGCTCGACCTGGTCGACGCCAGGCCCGAGGCGTTGCACCAGAGCCCGGGCCGGGGCCACCACCACAGCAGGAAGACGGTCGGGTTGGCCTAGGCGCCACACGGTGCGCACCCGTCGACCCATGGTCTCCAATGCCGGGCTCACCCGCTCGAAGGGCAGGGTCTCCCAGGCTGGGAACAGTTCCACCTCATCGGGCCCGAGAAAGGTCGCCAGGTCGTGGGCCAGCCGTTCGGCATCAGCTGAGGTGGGTGAGGCCACCAAGATCGGACGGCGGCTGCCCACCGAGGCCAGGCCAGCGATGGTCAGCGGACGAGCCGGTTCGGGCACCGCCAGCACGGCGGCGGAACGGCCCAACACCTGTAGTAAAGCCGGCTCGTCTCGCAAGAGCGGAGGCAGGTCGGTGAGAGCCATGAGTTCCTTCAGAGCGGCGATGGACACGCGCGAACGCCGCCCCCGAGCGAGAACGCTGGGGGGTGGCAGAGCGCTACCACGCTACCGGCCGAGACTCATTTCCGACCGAGTCGTGACGAAGATCCGGTCGTCCTTCGTGGCGTTATGAGAGATGCCCTGATCAGGTGCGTTGGTTGAACCTGACCATCGCTGCTTCGGCACCCACGTCGAGGATGTGTTCCACAGCATCGGCGGCTTCGGCCACCACCACATCGAGTTCGGCCCGTTCGGCCTTGCCGGGGCGGCGCAACACGTGGTCGACCCCCTCTTGGCGGCCGGGCGGCTTGTCGATGCCGATGCGGATGCGCACGAAGTCATCGCTCTTCAGGTGGGCCTTGATCGACTTCAGGCCGTTGTTGCCAGCCAGACCGCCGGCCACCTTCACCTTGAGCTTGCCGGTGGGCAGGTCCATCTCGTCGTGCACCACCACCAGGTGGTGGAGGTCTTCGATGCCATGTCGATGCAGCAGAGCCACAACGGCATTGCCCGACTCGTTGTAGAACGTCTGTGGGAAGGCCAGTACCACGCGGCGTGTACCGATGCGAACCTCGGCGGACAAGGAGCGCTCCTTGCCGGCCTTGAGTCGGCCACCGTGTCGGTCGGCCAACAGAGCGACCACCTCGGCCCCCACGTTGTGACGGGTACCGGCATATTCGGCACCGGGGTTGCCGAGGCCCACCACCAGCAGATCTGCTGGGGTGCCCCGTCGCTCGGTACGAGATCGAAACGCCATGATCGAGATCTCCGAACTTGAAACCGAGGACGGGATCACCCGCGGACGGGCACCGCACCAGCCGAAGCCGGTGTGGTGCCCAGCGGGTATCAGCCTTCGGCGTCGCCCTTGGCTTCGCCCTTGTCGGCTTCGCCTTCGGCCTCTTCGCCTTCGACGACCTCTTCGGTCTCCTCGGGCTCTTCGACAGTGGGCGGAAGAGCGGTGATCACGACCTCGTCGCCAGGCACATCGGTGGTGACACCGGCGGGCAGCACGAGGTCTTCCACGCGGATGGCGTCGTGGATCTTGAGATCGGAGATGTCGACGGTGATCTCGTTGGGGATGTCGGCCGGCTTGGCGCTGATCGTGAGGTGGAACATCAAGTGGTCGACGGTGCCGTCTTCGAGGTCGACCGCCTCGGCTTCACCGATCATGTTGATCGGGACCTCGACGCTGATCAGCGCATCGGCGCTGACCCGCAGGAAGTCGAGGTGCATGACGTCGCCACGGATCGGGTGACGTTGCATCTCCTTGATGATGGTCAGGGCCACATCGCCGTCGATGTCGAGGTTGATCAGGGCGTTGAGGCCCGCCTCGGTGGTGAGTGCGGCCCGCAGGGGGCGCCACTCGACGGTCACCGGGATGGGGTCGGCATCGAGGCCGTAGACCACACCGGGAATCTTGCCTTCGGCACGGATGCGACGGGCGGGGCCATTGCCCAGGCCGCGGCCTGTGATTGCAGTCAACTTGATCTCAGCCATCGGGACTCCTACTTCAGAGATCGCGCCGGAGCGCACTCGGATTGTGAACGGTCAGCCAGCCTACGAGCCGACCCGACATACGACCCAATCACCGCCGGCGTGGTTCGACCATGCCGGAACCGGCTACTTCTGGTTCTCGCCGCCGAAGATCTCGCTGACCGATTCGTCCTCGAATACCGCCGAGATGGCGTCGGCCACCAAGGGAGCGATGGACAGGACCTCGATCTTGTCGATCTGCTTCTCGGGTGGCAACGGCAGGGTGTTGGTGAGCACCACCCGTTCGAGCGCCGAGTTCTTCAGCCGTTCGATGGCCGGACCTGACAGCACCCCATGGGTGGCCATGGCCCACACCTCGGTGGCCCCCTCGGCCTTGAGCAGGTCGGCAGCCGCGACCATGGTGCCGGCGGTGTCGATCATGTCGTCGAACAGCACGCAGCGCTTGCCGGCCACGTTGCCGATCACCGTGGTGGCCACCACGGTGTTGGCCACGCCCTTCGGGCGGGACTTGTTGACGAAGGCCACGTCGGCACCCAAGTGGTGGGCCAACCGGGTGACGGCTTTGGTACCACCGGCATCGGGCGACACGATCACCAGGTCATCGGTGTTGCCGGCTTCTCGGCAACGTTCCACGAGGATGGGCAAGGCCGTGAGGTGGTCGACGGGAGTGTCGAAGAAGCCCTGGATCTGGCCGGTGTGCAGGTCGACCGATACCACCCGGTCGACACCGGCCGCGGTGAGCAGATCTGCCACCAGCTTGGCGGTGATCGGCTCGCGGCCTTCGGCCTTGCGGTCCTGACGGGCGTAGCCGTAATAGGGGCACACAGCCGTGATGCGCTTGGCCGACGCGCGCTTGGCGGCATCGATCATGATCAGCTGCTGCATCAACGCATCGTTCACGTTGGGCCCGGCATGGGTCTGGACGATGAACACGTCGGCCCCCCGGATGGAGTCGCCGTAGCGGCAGTGGAGTTCGCCGTTCGCGAACTGGCGAAGGTTGGCGTTGCCCACCTCGATACCGAGGTGCTCGGCGATCTCCCGAGACAGCTGTGGGTGAGAGTCACCGCAGTAGAGCTTGAGCTTTTTCTTGGTAACCAGCTCCATGAGCGAGCAACTCCAGGTTTCGTCAGCCGTTCTCGGGACCGACCGCAGCATAGAACGGCCCCGTCACCGAGCCCGCAGCGACCGACGAACCGGCGGCCAGGTGGGCGAATGGGCCAACCGTGGCCCCAGCGCCGATGTCAGCGTTGCGGCCGTTGGACTGCTCCACGACCGCACCTTCACCGACGATGCAATCGACCAGGCGGGTGTTGGGGCCGATCTCAGCTCCTGTGCCCACCACGGTGGTTCCCTGCAGGGTTGTGCCCGGGAAGATGGTGACGTCGGCGCCGAGCTGAACCGTGGAATCCAGGTAGGTACTGGCCGGGTCGACCAGGGTCACCCCGGCCTTCAGCCACCCCTCGTTGGTCCGACGGCGCAGCTCGGCTTCTGCCGCCGCCAACTGCACACGGTCGTTGATGCCTTCAGCCTCGGCGGGGTCGACCACGGTCACCGCTCCCACGTGGTATCCGGCTTCACGCAGTACGGCCACCACATCGGTCAGGTAGTACTCACCCTGGGCGTTCTGAGGCGTGAGACGACGTAGCGCCGGGGCCAGCACCGACCGCTTGAAGCAGTAGACGGCAGTGTTGATCTCGTCGATGGCCACCTCCTCGGGGGAGGCATCGGCCCGCTCGACGATCTTGACCACCTGATCGTCCTTGCCTCGCACCACCCGGCCGTAACTCCCAGGATCGGGCACGATCGCGGTCAGGACGGTGCAGGCCGCTCCGTGACGGCGATGTGAATCCACCAACGACGCGATGGTCTCCGGTCGCAGGAGTGGCATGTCACCGGGGAGGATGATCACGTCGTGATCATCGTCGCCAACATCGGCATCATCATCGGGGAGGCCGGTGAGGCCGACGCTGGCCGCGTCGCCGGTGCCGTCCTGGTGGACCTGTTCGACGAAGGTGAGCTGCACGTCGAGGTTCTGGTCCTGGAGTTGCTTGGTGACCCGCTCCGCACCATGCCCAACGACCACCACGACGTCACCGGTCGAGCAATCAGCCAGCGAGCCGAGGACGTAGTGCAGCATCGACCGACCAGCCAAGCGATGCAGGGGCTTGGGCCGAGACGACTTCATCCGGGTACCCGCTCCCGCAGCCAGGACGATGGCCGACAACTTCCGTTCGTTCATGGGTCCGGTCTAGCGCGTTGCCACCCCACCCCGATCAGCAACAGGCCCCACCAACCAACCAAAGCCCAACCAACCAACCAACCCACCAAAGCCGAATCGGCGTACATCTGCGTCGTCGTCACACCACGCAGATGTACGCCATTTCCCTGGTTTCGACGGTCCGGCGACGTGTCAGGGAGCGAATGAGAAGGCGCTTGCTGCAACTACCAGCCGCGACCCGTCCTTGGCGCTGTCCTCCCACACCATGACCACACCAGCGTCCGAGCTCGGACCACTGGGAACGGCCTCGCACAAGATGTCGGCCTCGAACGGCGCCATCGGGGGCGAGCCGGCCCCGGTACCGAACCCTTGGCCGAGCTCGACCCGTGAGCCGCTGCTGTCGAAGGCATCGATGCGAACGCCGACCGTTCCTTCGAAGGCCAACGCCAAACCGGTGATGCTGACGGGCCCTGGGCAACCGCTGGTGATGTTGTCGTCGCGCCCGATCTCGGAGATCAGGATGTTCGGGGTATTGGCGGCGATCACGTACCAGTTGTCGTCCTTCATCTGCCGGACCAGGACGGTGGTGGCCGGCGAGCGGGAATCGGCGTCTGGGCGAATCTCCACCTCGCCCAAGCGGCTGTCACCGGCGGAGAACGGACCGACCGTCGGATCGCTGAACCCGGCATAGTCGATGGCAAAGCTGCGAGCCACGGTCACCGGGTCGTCGAACGGTTTGTCACCACCGGGACGAGGCCACACCACCGAGGAGGCGGTGACGACCGCCGGTGGTACGACCTCCGTGGTCGGCACCACGGAGGTCGGTGGGACTGACATCTCCGTGGTGACTGTGGACTGGGGGGCAACGGTCGTGGTGACGGCCGGGTCGGTGGCCACGACCTGGGATGAGTCGTCGTCGTTGGTCAGGGCAATGGCGGCCACGGCCACCAAGGCCACGACCGCGGCGGCGGCTCCGCCCATAAACCACTTGTTGCGGGTGGACATGGGCGTGGGTTGTATCAGGGTCTCCTCTATGACGGTCAGCCCATCGGCTACGGGTTCGACGTGATCGGTACGTTCGGTGATCGCCCGGCGCAGGCGGTCTTCGGTGGTCATCGTTGGGTCTCCAGTCGGGCTTCGAGAGCGGACAGGCCTCTGTGGGCGTGCGTCTTCACGGATCCCTTCGAAATGCCGAGGGTGTTGGCGATCTCCGCTTCGGAGAGGTCGAGGTAGTAGCGGAGGGTGAGGACCTCTCGTTGGCGGTCCGGCAGCGTGCGGAGGGCAGCCAGGACCCGACGGGTCTCGTCGTCGGCCACCGCCTGGTGTTCCGCCGACCCCGAGGGTTCCGGCACGGCCTGCAGGTGACGGCGTCGCACCCCGACCTTGCGCAGGTGGGACCGGGCCCCGTTGAGCACAGCACTGCGGAGGTAGGCAGGTAGCCGATCGGGATCGGTGGCTCCTCCGGTACGCCAGGCATTGACGAACGCATCCTGGACCAGTTCCTCACAGGTCCCCACCTCGTCGACGAGGATCGATGCCAGGCGCACCAGCGACCGGTAGTGCTCGCGGTAGGCCACCTCGAGGGGGACGGGTCCCGTCATAGGGTCCACGGAGGGCATGGTCGACATCATCACCCTGACAGACGCCTCACGCGGCGATCGGTTGACAGCCACCCTGATCGGAACGGCGTAGATATTGGTCGTATGACGACCAATATCTACGCTATTTCATGAGGTTTGAGGCGCACTTCGTGGCATGGGTCACGAACGCGCATGAGCCGGCACCGATCCGGGTATGGCTCTAGGAGCGGTCCGCGCGACATCGTCGCTGCGGACCTCCTACCTGCGAAGTGCAGGACCGTCGACGGCCTCACGGCCAGAATAGGAAAACGACATGGACAAGGATCTCGACCAGGCCAAGGGCAAGGTCAAGCAGGCCGCCGGTGACCTCACCGACAACAAGGACCTCAAGCGCGAGGGCAAGGCCGACGAAACTGGCGGCAAGGTCAAAGAGGCCCTCAGCGATGCCAAGGACAAGCTTTCCGACGGTGTCGATTCCGTGAAGGACAAGCTCACCGGCAAGGACTGAGTCCTCGGGTCGGGTTCGGCCCGCGGCCCCTGGGCCGCTAGGCGAGCCCCGACCCAAGCGAAATGG